>JACQVL010000033.1 GCA_016209865.1 Candidatus Latescibacterota bacterium
CCCGTCGATGTCGATGGCGATCAGCTTGTAATGCATGGTTTCTGTCCATCTAACACGAACCGCTCGATCACCGCCGCGACCCCGTCCTCGTTGTTGGAGGCGGTCACGTACCGGGCGCGGGCTTTGACTTCAGGGGTGGCATTCCCCATCGCCACGCTCAGGCCGGCGGTGGCGAACATGTCGAGGTCGTTCAGGTTATCCCCGACCGCCATCGTCTCAGCCAGGCCGATCCCTAATAGCCCGGCCAACTCGCGCAGCCCGCTTCCCTTCGACACCCCGGCCGGGGTGATCGTCAGATGGCAGTACGCGGGGTCGGTCGGGCTGATCTCGAGCGTCACCGTCGTGTCGGGAAGCCGGGCGACGACCTGAGGGGCCAGGGCGCGAACCCGGCCGACGGTCTCCGTCGCCGCCACCATCGCCGGGTCGTTCCAGATCATGTCGAGCACGTCCTCGACCCGCTGCGCCCGCTCCGGGTTGTTCTCAACGTACCGCCGGAACGCGACGTTGGACGGGTCATCCGCGTCGAAGTAGAAATACTGGCACTCCGGGAGCGGGGCGTACACGACCGGGTCGAGCTGGAGCGCCCGGAGCTGGTGGACGGTGTCGAACGCCACACCCCGGCGGAGGTTGCGGACGTACAGCGTCCGGCGCGCCCAGCTGTCGTAGATCAACGCGCCCCCGTTGAGGATGAGCGGGGTGTTCAGGTCGAGTTGCCGGACGACGACGGCGGACGTCACCAGCCCGCGTCCCGTGCAGAGCGTCACCCGCACCCCCTGCTCAATCGCCCGCTGGATGGCCTGCTTCGTCCGCTCGGTGATTGTCTTGTGAGCGTCGAGTAACGTGCCGTCGAGGTCGATAGCGATCAGTCGATAGGGCATATCAAAACACCCGTCCTGCCCCTTCCACTGAGGTGCACACCATCGCCGAGGGGGACAGGCCTCGGGGCGCATAATACCGTGCCGTCACCGCCTCGATCAGCGCATCCGTGAAGCCGTCCTGGACGAGGGCCAGGACGCAGCCGCCCAGGCCGGCCCCGGTCAGTCCCGCCCCGACGACGCCGGGCACGGTCTTGGCGATGTCGACGAGCTGGTCGAGTTCCTCGCAGCTACACCCGTACCCCCCCGCCTGCTGCCAGAGCCGCGCCCGCTGCGTACGGACAGGATCGCGACTCTGCGCATCAGCGACGAGTGACCGGAGATAGGCATCAGTGACCGGATGACCCCATGGTCGTGGCCGGCCATTACCGTCGAACGTGACGACCCGGTCGCCATCGTGTGACAGCTCCATCAGCCGGCCGACCGTTTCCATCTCCCCGCGCGTCAGGACGTCCGCGTACATCCGGCTGCGCTCGCACTCCGCTAACCCGAACAGACAGACGGCGCGGACACGGTAGCCGTCCAGCGGTTCGCGGTGCGTGTTGAAGAGGCGTTCAAGCGTTTCCCGGTGCGCGGGCAGGCGCTGGAGGAGGTCCGCCCGCGTCACCCGTTCGGGGAGGGCCGCGACCATCCGGTACACGTCCGCCTCGTCGAGACCAAGCTGCTCCGCGTTGATGTCTCGCAGGTGGGTCAGACGGCCGGCGAGGTCGGGGAACGCCTGCCTGAGCAACAGCATCCCAATCTCGTACGTCGCCACCCGCTCGTTGAACGTGCTCTTCGCCCCGTCCGCTTTATGCGCCTGTCTGAGGGAATTGCAGACGACCACCCGGTAGCCGGACGGGAAAGCCACCGGTTCGACAGTCAGGGGGAAGAACCGGAGCCGGATGAGATGGTCCCGCCGGCCGAAGATCATCGCCGCATGGTCGCCCGCGCCGCCACGCGTCCCGATGTACCATTCCCCTTCCCCGCACAGGAGCGCCTTCTGCTCGTTCGAGAGGGTGAGGCCGTTCACCCAGAGACACCCTTCGCACGCGGCCACGACGAGGGCGGAGGAGGAACTCAGGCCGGCGGCTAACGGGATGTTCCCGGCGACCAGCAGGTTCATCCCCCGGAGCGGACGGTCGGCGTAATGATCCTGCAGCCGCAGCACCGCCGCTTTCACGTAATTCGCCCAGTCGCCGGGCACTGGCCTGACCTGCTCGATGTAGGACAGCCAGCGTCCCCGCGCTCCGGCCGGGAGGTCGTCCCCGATGCGGAACGCGCGAGGCCCGAACCGGTCGGACTCCAGGTCGTGCAGGACGACGGTATCATCCTCGCGCGGGCTGACCGCCATGGCGATCTCGCGGTCGATCGTCAGGTAATTCACGTAGCCGCCACGATGGTCGACGTGCACCCCCTTCAGGTTGAGGCGGGCAGGCGCCCGGACGAGCGCGACACGCTCCTGGCGGCCGTACGTCTGCGCGAACACGTCGAGCAGCGTCGTGTAGACCGTCTGCCGTTCTTCGATCAGGTCGGGGTGATGCCCGAAGATGGCCTGGAGACGCTCTCTCATTCCAACGTTCTCACGCGGCAGGAGTGCCGCAGAGACGAAAAACGGAGGCTCACCCGAACGAGCCTCCGTCATGACGTGACATCCGTATGGGCGATACTGGACTCGAACCAGTGACCTCCACGATGTGAGCGTGGCACTCTAACCAGCTGAGCTAATCGCCCGTGAAGAACAAGTACGAAGGACGAAGGATGAAGGACGAAAAAGCAAGAGCAAAAGACGAAGAACAAAAGACGAAAAACAAGTATGAGAGAGCCATAGTTGTCATTCCCGCGAAAGCGGGAATCCATCTGTTTCATCCTTAAAACTTCGTCCTTCGTCCTTGCCGTTTCGTCCTTGCTTTAATGGGCCCACCTGGATTCGAACCAGGGACCATCCGATTATGAGTCGGGGGCTCTCACCACCTGAGCTATGGGCCCTGACAAGGACTAAGGACGAAGGGGTAAGGACGAAAGACGAAAAACAAGTATACAAGCGCGATGGTTGTCATTCCCGCGAAAGCAGGAATCCATCTGTTTCGTCCTTAAAACTTCGTCCTTCGTCCTTTCTCCTTCGTCCTTGTAGTTTATCATGGCCCTATCGAAGAATATAGTGTATGAAAAAAAGCCCGTCAAGAGTTTTTCTCGTCACTCGTCACTCGTCACTTGTCACTCGTCACTGCAGTTCACACCGAATTCACATACCCGCTCAGCTTCCGCGCCCGGCTCGGATGCTGGAGTTTCCGGATGGCTTTCTCTTCGATCTGGCGGATGCGTTCACGGGTCACCTCGAACATCGCTCCCACTTCTTCCAGGGTGCGCGCACACCCGTCCCCGATCCCGAA
>JACQVL010000246.1 GCA_016209865.1 Candidatus Latescibacterota bacterium
CGCCTGGATCGACATCGAGACGACCGGCCGGGCGGCCCACGGCAGCCGTCCCGACGAGGGCATCGACGCGATCGTGCTGATGGGCGAGGTGCTCGTCGCCCTCCGTGACCTGGAGCGCACGACGCTCGCCGACCGGACGCACCCGATGCTCGGTCATCCGTCCGTCCACGCGTCCCTCATCGCTGGCGGGAAGGAACTGAGCACGTACCCTGACAAGTGTACACTCCAGGTCGAGCGTCGCACGATCCCCGGCGAGACGCGCGAGATGGTCGAGCAGGAACTTCACGACCTCCTCGCCCGGCTCTCTGCATCCGACCCGAGGTTTCAGGGGAAAGCGGAACTCTTCTTCTACCGCGACCCGCTGGAAATCGACCGGGACGCGCCCATCGTCCAGCTCATCCGGCGCGTTGCCACCCGCGTGCTCGGCCGCGAGCCGGCCTACAGCCATCTCACCGGCTGGCTCGATTCGGGCATCCTGTGTGCGCACGGTATCCCGACCGTCGTCTTCGGCCCTGGCGGCGAGGGCTTCCACGCGGCGGTCGAGTACACGTACCGCGATCAGGTTCCGCTGTGCGCGCAGGTCTTGGCAGAGACGGTCGTGGAGTTTTGTGGGACGCAGTAACAGAGCGAAGAGGGAAGAAATTATGCATCCTACCATTCAAAGTAAACTCGCTGATCTGGCGAAGCTGTGTGTCAAACGTCGTGTGCACCGGCTGGCGTTATTCGGGTCTGCAGCGAGTGATCGTTTCGATCCAGCCACGAGTGACCTGGATGTGCTCGTCGAATTCCAGCCGATGTCGCCCGTGCAACATGCCGATAGCTACTTCGGCCTCATGGAAGATCTGCAACAGCTCTTCGGAATGCCGATTGATCTGGTCGAACCAGGGCCGATTCGTAATCCATACTTTCGGAAAGCCGTCGAAGAAACCCAGGTGGTGTTGTATGAGACGGCTCAAAATCGGCTGTCCGTTGCAGCCGCTTGGAATAAGAAGAGAAAGTGCCCACGTCTCACAGGAGGTGAGCGTTGATGATGGCGGAGACCAACATCAAAGAAATCTACAAGCGGTATATCAAGCCCTTGTCAATTGCCGAGCAATTACGACTGGTCGTGATGATCGCGAATGATCTGACGATAGAACTTACCGAGTCAGCCCAACAATCACAGCATCCCCTTAAAGAACAAGAAGGAAAGGGGCAATTATGAAATCGGTACAGATAGAATTACCGGACAAATTAGCAGCCGACCTTGACGCGCTGGTGCAAGCCGGATGGTTTCGGAGCGAAGATGAACTCGTTCGCTTAGCCTTAGTCGAGTTTGTACGACGTCATCGGTTCGAATTATTAGAACGATTCCAGCGAGAGGATATCGCGTGGGTGTCACGGCAGACAGGAGAAACAGACAATGGCTGAGATTCTTATTGCGATTAAGATTGAGCCGCTGGAAGAAGGTGGCTATTTGGCAACCAGCGACGAGCTACAGGGACTGGTCGCTCAAGGGCGTACGGTCGCTGAAGCAATGGAGATCGCCCAAGACGTGGCACGTAAGCTCATCGAGTCGTATATCGAACACGGCGATCCACTCCCTTATCTGGGTGAACAGTAATACCCTATTCTGAAGGACAACACAACGAGAGGCCCACTATGACCCATCCCATCGACATCCGCACCCTCCTCGGCGCGACGGTCACGGACGTCGTGCGCGGCCAGGGATATTTTCCCGTCATCATCCAGACCGGCGGACGTGAACTGCTCGTCGTCCTCCGTGGCGGAGCCGGACACATCGGCATCAAAGGCCGCTTAGACATCGTCCGCTCGACGGACGGCGGGCAGACATGGGCCCCGCCGCAGACGGTCGCCGATAGCGAGCGGGATGACCGCAACCCGGCGTTCGGCATCGCGTCCGACGGGACGATCGTCTTGGCGTACCACTGGCAGGGCTGCTACGACGCGACAGGCAAATGGAACCCCTCCCTCAACCGGCAAGACACCCGCGTCGTCCGTTCGACCGACGGGGGACGAACATGGACCGGGGACACGCTCATCGATTACACGCCCATCAACGGTGCATCCCCTTTTGGGAAAATCCGCGACGTGAACGGCATCCTCCACATGCCCATTTACGTGGGCCAGGTACTCGGCGATGCGACCGACGCGGTCAGAGTCGGCCCGGCGACGTGTCCGACGTACCTCCTCCGGTCGTCCGATCATGGCCGGACGTGGGGCGACCCGATCCTCGTCGCCCTCGGCCTGAATGAGGCGGACGTCATCGTCCTGCCGGACGGGGACTGGCTGTTCGCCGCCCGGTCGGAGCAGGAAGATGAGCAGGCGATCTACACCTGCCGGTCGTCCGACGGCGGGCGGACGTGGCGGCTGACCGGGCGGGTCACGGCAGCCTCCGAGCATCCACCCGACCTGACGCTCCTGGGCAACGGATGGGTGCTCCTCACCTTCGGGCATCGCCATCCGCCGTACGGGGTGCAGGGGATCGTCAGCAAGGACGGCGGCCGGACATGGGACGGCCGGCGGCTCGTGTACGACGAGACCCTGCCCGGCGGGGACAGCGGCTACCCCTCAACCGCCCGATTGCCGGACGGCCGGCTGATCACCGTGTACTACTCGACGGGCACTCCCGAACAGCCGTGGGATGCGTACGAGGCGGTCAACACGTTCTGTCGTGCGGTGTGCTACGATGAACAAGCACTCATCGGCGCACTGGACGGTCAATAATGGGTTGCGGCGAATCGTAAACCTCCTTATCTTGATACAGGAAGGAGCGCCACCATGCCTGGCATTGTCGTCGGTCATCTTGATGACCCGAACAGTCTTGAGCCGGTGTTCAGGGAACTGGAGGACGGGGACCCTGGCTTCACGATGGGCGTGGGCACGGTCGATTCGGACGAAGTGATCCTCACGTCCGGACGCGGCGGGGTGCGGCACCTCTGGATCGAACGTGGAGAAGGGAGAGTCTATCTCCCTGAAGGCTACCGGACGCAGGAAGGGGACGGCGCGCGGCTGCCGGATGAGTACCGCACGGCTGCCGTAGACCCGGACGTGCTTGCAACGTTGCATACTCTCGCGCACAGAGTAGAGACGTTCCATCCGAGACTGCAGGCCCCCGTCCGTGCGATCATCGCGCGTTTGCATGGCACGACGTTCATCGGCGACATCGCCGGGGAGGTCTGGCTGATCATCGAAAGCGGCGTCCCGCCTGAGGAATGGACGGCCGATCAGGATGCCAGCCTGGCGCTCGATATCATCATCGCACGCTACCGGGACCTCGGCTGGTCGGTCAAACAGACCGGGTCGTATGAACCCATCACGGCGGGGGATCAGGTGACGGTTACCGGCGATCAGCCGCTCCGGGCCGGCGGCCGGTTCCGGTCCTGGTGGATCGAGTATGGCGAGCGAACGACCCACATCTCCGCCGCCCGCCGTCTGCGCTACCTGAAGGACACGGCGGGCGGGTGCAATTTTTCGTTCGACGCGTTCCGCCGGCTCCCGATGACCTGGTACGCGAACACAGGAACGCCCGACCAGCCCGACGGGATCAACCGGATCAACAGTCACGTCGTCAACATCGCCGCCGAGACATCCCAGACGCACTATCACCCCGCTATCCCCGTCGGCGGGGGACGACCGCAGAGCGAGCTGTACCTGGTGCTCGACCCGGCGATGTACCGGCTCAACACATACGGCCGACGGGCCTTTCTCCACACGTTTCCTGACCTGCAAGACCTCTCCGTCTACGATGAAACGCCCCTCCGGCCAGGGTCGACGATCTACATCCGCCCGGACACCGGTCATCGCGGGATCGACGTGTTCGTCAACGTCATCACCCTGCCGGGGTTCAAGCCCCGGAACGAGATCTACCTCGATCAGGCGATCAAGGACACCGCGCACGGACGCGCGCCGTACAACGGGAATGTGGCGAGATAGGGATTCGTGAAAAAATGCTTGACGCCCGCTCCCCTTCGTGCTATTGTGAACAGATGACAGACCACGGATAATGGACGGCGGGCAGCGAATCACCTCCTTCACCCCCGTTTTCGTGGAGTCCCGCATGGACGACTCGATGCATGAGAAGCCGGATATCAGAGAGCGGATGATGAATGTCCCGACGTCGAAGTCGCACGCGCCCGAGGATCAATCCCTCGATATCTACCTGCGTGAAATCCGGGAGATTCCGCTCCTCTCCGCCGAGGAGGAGATCGCGCTGGCCCAGTCTGTCCGTCGGGGGGAGCGCGACGCGTTGAATAAGCTCGTCCAGTCGAACCTGCGGTTCGTCGTCGCCGTCGCCAAGCAATACCAGAATCAGGGCCTCCCGCTGTCTGATCTGATCAACGAGGGCAACCTCGGCCTCATCAAGGCCGCGGAGCGGTTCGACGAGGCCAAAGGGTTCAAGTTCATCTCGTACGCGGTCTGGTGGGTCCGCCAGGCGATCCTGCAGGCCTTGGCCGAGCAGTCCCGCATCTTCCGGCTCCCGCTCAACCGGGTCGAGGAACTCCGGCGGATCAATAAAGTGCTTCGCGGCCTCAAGCAGGAGTATGGCCGGGAGCCCAGTACCCTCGAGATCGCCGAACAACTCTCGATGAACCAGAACGACATCGCGGACACGCTGAAGATGTTCAGCACCCATCTCTCTCTGGACGCGTCGTTTAACTACGGGGAAGACGGTCGACTGCTGGACATCCTGGAGGACAAGACCCAGGAATCCCCGGACGGCCGGTTGATGGACAGCGCGTTGAAAGAAGAAGTCCACTGGGCGCTCAACACCCTGTCTGCCCGCGAGGCGGAGGTCGTGCGCCTGTATTTCGGGATCGATGAGGACCGGCCGTTCACCCTCGACGAGATCGGCAGGCGATTCGGACTCACGCGGGAGCGGGTCCGGCAGATCAAGGAACGGGCCATCCGGCGGCTCCAGCACAGTTCGCGCAGTATGCGATTGAGGCCGTATATGAATTAGTGACGAGTGACAAGTGACGAGTAAAAGACGATCATGCCAGATCACATTCAGCCCTGGTAATTGTCGTCAATACATCAGTTTTCTTTACACTCGCCACTCGTCACCCGTCACTCGTCACTGTGTTTTGAAGGAGCCCTCATGCGCCATCTCATCGGCCTTGATGTCGGAACCACCGGCGTCAAAACCATCCTCGTCGATGAGCGGGGAACGGTCTTAGCGAGCGCGTTTGAAGCATACCCCCTGTCAACTCCCTCCCCCAACTGGGCAGAGCAGGACCCGGCGGACTGGTGGCGCGCGACGGTCGAGACGCTCCAGGACGTCGTCACCGCCTCCCAGGTCGACCCTGCAACGATCGCCGGGATCGGCCTCTCCGGCCAAATGCACAGCTCCGTCCTCTTAGACGAACACGATCAGGTGCTCCGTCCCTCCATCCTCTGGTGCGATACCCGCACGACCGCCCAATGCCGCTGGATCACGGAGACCGTCGGCCTCGACCGCTTAGCGTCGTACGTGTCCAACCCGGCGCTCGAAGGGTTCACCGCCCCGAAGCTCATCTGGGTGCGCGACCATGAGCCGGACGTGTACCACAAAATCCAGCACGTCATCCTTCCGAAGGATTACATCCGGTTCAAGCTGACGGGCGTGTACGCGATGGAAGTGTCGGACGCCGCCGGGACGCTCCTGTTCGACGTCAAGAACCGGCGGTGGTCGCACGAATTGATGCACGCCATCGGTCTTGCCCCGGAGTGGATGCCCCCATGCTACGAATCGATCGATGTGTGCGGGACGGTCACGCCGGCGGTGGCGGAGGCGACCGGCCTGAAGGCCGGGACGCCCGTTGTCGGTGGGGGAGCGGATAACACCTGCGGCGCGGTGGGCAACGGCATCGTCCGGGCCGGACGGGTGCTGTCCAGTCTCGGCACGTCGGGCGTCGTGTTCGCCCACACCGACGACGTCCGGGTCGATCCCGACATGCGCGTTCATACGTTCTGCCACAGCGTCCCCCACAAGTGGTACCTGATGGGCGTGACCCTGTTCGCGGGCGGGTCGTTCCGCTGGTACCGCGACACGTTGGGCGAGCTCGAGGTCAGCATGGGGCGGCTGGCGAACATCGACCCGTACGAATTGCTCACCCTCGAGGCGGAACGGGCCCCGGTCGGCAGTGAAGGGCTGATCTTCCTCCCCTACCTGATGGGTGAACGGACCCCGCACAAGGACGCCAACGCCAAAGGGATGTTCTTCGGCCTCACCGGACGGCATGACCGGAGCCATCTCATCCGATCCGTGATCGAGGGGATCACCTACGCCATGCGAGATTCGCTCGAGATCGTCCGCGGACTCGGACTCTCCATCGCCCAGATCCGGACGACGGGCGGGGGCGCGCGGAGCCCGTTTTGGCGGCAGGTCCAGGCGGATATCTACGGCGCGGAAGTCGTCACCATCAACGTCGCCGAAGGGCCTGCGTTCGGGGCGGCCATCTTAGCCGGCGTCGGCACCGGCCTGTTCACGAGCGTGGAAGAGGCGACCGATGACCTTGTCCGGATCGTCACCCGCACCGAACCGAACGCGACCGCGTCCTCATGGTATGACCGCTACTATCAGGTGTTCAAAGGACTGTATCCTGCGTTGAAACCGAGTTTCGATCAGGTGTCTGACCTGGTCCGAGCACAGACGAAGTAAGCTACCCACATCCTCCCCACTCCATTTTGGATTTTGGATTGCGGATTTGGATTGATCCTGCGTTGATAGTCTTCTGCATTGATGGTCTCATGCCGTTAATCCAAAATCCAAAACCTAAAATCCAAAATCGCAGTCTGTCCTCTCATCCTATGAGGTGCCCCCTATGACAACGTTCCACAACTACATCGGCGGTCGATGGGTGGATACCGCCCCGGGCAGGCGGTTCGAGAACATCAACCCGGCGACCGGAGAAGCCCTGGGACTCTTCCCCCGTTCCAGTACGGAAGACGTCCGCAAGGCCGTCGATGCGGCAGAACAGGCGTTCACAGAGTGGCGGTTGATGCCCGCGCCCAAACGGGGAGAGATTCTGTTCCAGGCCGGCCAGCTCTTAGTCGAACGGAAGGAGGAGGTTGCCCGCGACATGACCCGTGAGATGGGCAAAGTCCTCAAAGAAGCCCGAGGGGACGTGCAGGAAGCCATCGACATGGCCTTCTTCGCCGCCGGAGAAGGCCGGCGGCTCTTGGGCACCACGTCCCCGCCTGAACTCCCGAACAAATTCGGGATGTCCGTCCGGATGCCCATCGGGGTCGTCGGCATCATCACCCCCTGGAACTTCCCGATGGCCATCCCGTCCTGGAAGATTTTCCCCGCCCTCGTCGCCGGGAACACCATCGTCTTCAAACCCGCCCGGTACACGCCCCATTCCGCGTACAACTTCGTCAAGACGCTGGAAGACGCCGGCCTGCCCGGTGGGGTCCTCAACCTCGTCTTCGGGTATGCGGATGAAGTCGGTGATCCTCTCGTCGCCGACCCACGCGTCGGGCTGATCTCGTTCACCGGCTCGACGTCTGTCGGGACGAAGCTGGCGACGGAGTGCCCGAAGACACAGAAGCGGGTCTCCTTAGAGATGGGCGGGAAGAACGCGATCACCGTCTTAGACGACGCGGATGTTGACCTGGCGATCGACGGCATCCTCTGGAGCGCGTTCGGGACGACCGGCCAGCGGTGTACCGCGGGCAGTCGGGTGATCGTCCACCGGGCGGTGGTGGACGAACTCACGGAGAAGCTCGTCGCCCGCACGAACAAGCTCAGGCTGGGGAACGGACTGGACGAGACGGTCGACGTCGGCCCGGTCGTCAACGAGAACCAGCTCGACACCGTCCACCGGTACACCGAGATCGGCCTCGCAGAAGGCGCCACCCTTCTGTGCGGCGGAGAACGGGCGACGGACGGCGACCTCGCGAAGGGATTCTTCTACCGTCCCACCCTCTTCGGGAACGTGAAGCCCACGATGCGAATCGCCCAGGAGGAAATCTTCGGTCCGTCGACCGCCATCATCCCGGTCGATTCCTTCGAGGAGGCGATCCAGGTCAATAATGGAACCCTCTACGGACTTTCCTCATCCATCTATACTCGTGACGTGAACCGGGCGTTCGCCGCCATGCGCGACCTGTACACCGGGATCGTGTACGTCAACTCCGGGACGATCGGGGCGGAGATCCATTACCCGTTCGGAGGAACCAAAGGAACCGGCAACGGTCATCGTGAAGCGGGTCAAACCCTCCTCGACGCGTTCACGGAATGGAAGACGATCTACGTCGACTTCAGCGGCAGGTTGCAGAAGGCGCAGATTGATCGAGGGTGAAAGAGATTTTGGATTTTAGATTTTGGATTTAGGATTGAGAAGGACTGAGTGTCAATTCGACAAGCTGAGTCTAATCTGTCAATCTAAAATCTAAAATCCAAAATCTAAAATCGGGTGGAGAAGGGAGGCAGGGCTTGAACATCCACGAATACCAGGCGAAGGACATTTTCTCGAACTACGGCATCCCCATCCCGCGTGGCCGGGTGGCTCGGACGCCGGACGAGGCGCGCCAGGTCGCGACGGAGTACGGGACGACCGTGGTCGTCAAGGCGCAGGTGCACGTCGGCGGGCGGGGCAAGGCGGGCGGAGTGAAGCTCGCCCGAACCCCGGACGAGGCGTCTGACGCCACCAGCCGGATTCTGGGGATGGACATCAAAGGACTGACCGTGAAGCAGGTGCTCGTCACCGAGGCGATGGGCATCGCCCATGAGGCGTACGTCGGGATCGTGCTCGACCGGAAATCGAAGCGGCCTGTCGTGATGGTCAGCGCGGCGGGCGGGATCGAGATCGAGCAGGTGGCGCGGGAGACCCCGGAGCAGATCCACAAGCTCGCCGTCGACCCGTTCTTGGGACTGCTGCCGTACCAGGCCCGTGCGCTCGCGTTCAGGCTGTACCGTGACCCTCATCAGGCATCGCAGGCGGCGAAGATCGTCGGACAGCTCTACCGGGCATTCATCGAGAGCGACGCGTCCTTAGCCGAGGTCAACCCGCTCGTCACGACGCCAGCCGGGGCGCTCTGGGCGGTCGACGGGAAGATGAACATCGATGATAACGCCCTCTACCGTCAGCCGGCCATCGCCGGGATGCGCGACCCGGACGCGGAGGCGTGGGCGGAGGGAGAAGCGCGGAACGCCAGCCTGAGCTTCGTCAAGCTCGACGGGGACATCGGCTGTGTCGTCAACGGCGCCGGACTGGCGATGGCGACGATGGATCTGGTCAAATACTACGGCGGCTATCCCGCCAATTTCCTGGACATCGGCGGCAGCTCCAACCCGGACAAAGTAGTCGCGGCGATGACGATCATCACCGCCGATCCCAAGGTCCGGGCGATCCTGTTCAACATCTTCGGCGGGATCACCCGGTGCGATGACGTGGCCAACGGTATCGTCACCGCGCTCGACCGGATCGCCAACGGGCCGTCGGGGCCGTTGAAGCTCCCCATCGTCATCCGGCTGACCGGGACGAACGAGGAGGAGGGACGGCGGATCTTGAGCACGGTCGGGCTTGTGGCGACAGACACGATGGCGGACGCGGTCGAACGCGCAATCGCGTTGAGTCGATAGGGGAGCTCATTCATGAGCATTCTCGTCAACGAGGAGACGAAAGTCATCGTCCAGGGCATCACCGGGCGGGATGGGTCGTTCCATACGCGCCAGATGCTCGAATACGGGACGCAGGTCGTGGCGGGGGTGACCCCCGGCAAGGGCGGGCAGACGGTCGACGGCGTCCCAGTCTACGACACCGTGCAGGAGGCGGTGGACGCGACGGGCGCCAACACCTCGGTCATCTATGTCCCGCCCCCGTTCGCCGCCGACGCGATCTACGAAGCGGCCAACGCGGGACTGCGTCTGGGGATCTGCATCACTGAAGGGATTCCGACGCTGGAGATGGTGCGCGTGTGTGCCTATCTCAAGCAGACGAAGACCCGGCTGGTCGGGCCGAACTGTCCGGGGGTGATCACGCCCGGGGTGGCGAAAGTCGGGATCATGCCCGGCCCTATCCATCGACCAGGACACGTCGGGGTCGTCTCCCGGAGCGGAACGCTCACGTACGAGATCGTCCATCAATTGACACTCGCCGGGATCGGACAGTCGACCTGCCTGGGCATCGGCGGGGACCCGGTCATCGGCACGAACTTTCTCGATGCCCTGACGCTGTTCGAGCAGGACCCGGCCACACGGGCGGTGGTGATGATCGGGGAGATTGGGGGCACGGACGAAGAAGAGGCCGCCGCGTTCATCAAGCGGAAGATGAAGACGCCGGTCGTGGGGTTTATCGCGGGACGGACCGCTCCGCCGGGCAAGCGGATGGGACACGCCGGGGCGATCATCTCCGGGGGGACGGGGACGGCGGCGGAGAAGATCGCAGCCCTCAACGCGGCCGGGATTCCAGTGGCCGACCGCTCTGCCGACGTCGTCGACCTGATCCGTCGGGCGTTGTAGCGTTTTTCTTCTTGACAATGAGCCTGTATCGGTACTATTTTACATAACTTACGAGGACTTCACGCGGCCAGGTTCTGCGCGGGGCCTTCAGCACGGAAGGACGAGGTATGCACATCGACATTCAGAGTCTCGTCGAGGGAATCAACCCGTTTCGTCTGGATGACGCGCCCGACGGCCTCGTCCTGCCGACGGACGAGGCGACGTTCCCGGCCCCCATCAGTGTCGTCGGCGTCCTCACGAAGACGGGGAACAACCTGGTGCTGCACGCGACCATGTCCACGATCGCGATGCTCGAGTGCAGCCGGTGTCTGGCGAGCTACCCGGAACGGATCACCGGGGAGGTCGATGTCCTCTACCAGCGGGCGGAACGAGGAGCCCCGGTCGTCTTTATTCGAGAGCAGGTGGACGAGATGGAGACGATCGGCTATGACGCCAAGCGGGTCGAGATCGGCTGGCGGATCGAAGAAGTCATCCGCCTGGCGCTTCCGCTCAAGCCGCTCTGCCGGGAAGACTGCCGGGGGCTTTGTTCGATCTGCGGCACCAACTTGAATGAATCCGTGTGCGACTGCCGGCAGGAGTCTGAGGACCCGCGCTGGCAGGTGCTAAAGACGATGTTCAAGTCCCACTGATTCCCTCATGGAGGAAAGGCATGCCGTTACCGAAACGACGCCATTCACGAACGCGAGGCCGCAAGCGCCGGACACACTGGAAGCTCGTCCGGCCCACCGTGACGCCCTGTCCTCATTGCAACCAGCCGAGACGCCCTCACCATGTCTGTGTGCATTGCGGGTATTATGACGGGCGAGAAGTCAAGACTCCGGCAAAGGTGTAGTCCGTGTTCGGCCTTCAACCCGGCGAACAACTCGTGCGGTAGATGGAGATCGAACGGGTGACGGTTGCGTTTCTCTTTCCCGGCCAGGCGTCCCAGTATGTCGGCATGGGACGCGACCTGTACGACAGGATTCCCGAAGTCAGCGGGTTGTACGAGCAGGCCAGCATCCTGCTCGGGTTCGACATCGCTCGCTTGTCGTTCGAGGGGCCTGCCGAATCCCTACGACAGACCGCCTACACGCAGCCCGCCATCTTAGTGCACAGCGTGGCGGCGGCCAGGGTGCTGGTCACACGGGGACTACGTCCCGCCTTCGTCGCCGGACACAGCCTGGGGGAGTACTCTGCGCTGGTCGTCGCCGGGTCGCTCGATTTTTCAGAGGCCGTCCGGCTCGTCCGTCTTCGCGGCACACTGATGCAGCAGGCCGGCGAGCGGAGGCCGGGGACGATGGCGGCGCTCATCGGCCTGTCGGCAGAGGATGTCGAGTGCGTCTGCCGGGAGGCGGCGACGGCGGAGGAGCCGGTTCAGCCCGCCAATTTCAACTCACCGGACCAGATCGCCATCGCGGGGGCCGTGCCCGCGGTCCGGCGGGCGATGGGACTGGCCAAAGCGGCGGGGGCGAAGCGCGTGATCGAGCTGGAGGTCAGCGGCGCGTTCCATTCCGTCCTGATGGCGCGCGCGCGCGACGGCCTGGCCGACGCGATCACGGATACGCCCATGCGCCCCTGCGGAGTGCCTCTGATCGCGAACGTGACCGCCCAGCCGGTGTCTGACCCGTTGGACATCCGTCGGTTGTTGATCGAACAGGTCACCAGCCCGGTCCAGTGGGCGGCTTCGATGCAGACGCTCGCCCGGTTGGGAGCCGATGTGTTCGTCGAAGTCGGCCCCGGTACGGTCTTGCGAGGCCTGATGAAGCGCATCCTCAAAGATGCTCGAACGCTGAACGCGGATACACTGAAGCAGATCGAGCAGGTCGTGGCGGAACTGGTATGCGGGGACTCCGGGAAAAAATCGCCATCGTAACCGGGGCGACGCGGGGGATCGGGTTCGCCATCGCGCGCCGGCTGGCGGAAGAAGGGGTGACAGTGGTTGTCACCAGCCGGGAACAGCAGCGCGCCGAGGACGCGGCCGGCCGTCTGCGCGCCGATGGCGGGGCCGCGATCGGACTGGCTACGGTCGTCCACGAGGCCGCGAGCGCCGCCGCGATGGTCGGCCGGGTGCTCGAACAGTTTGGAGCGATCCACATCCTCGTCAACAACGCCGCCACGGTACGGGACAACCTGCTCCTCCGGATGAAACCCCAGGACTGGGATGACGTGATCCGGGTCAACCTGGGCGGGGTGTTCCATTGCACCCAGGCGGTCTCCCGTACGATGCTCAAACAGCGGGCGGGGCGTATCATCAACCTGACGTCGATCGTCGGGGTGATCGGCAACGCGGGCCAGGCGAATTACGCCGCCTCGAAAGCCGGGATTATCGGGTTTACGAAATCGGTCGCTCGAGAACTGGCCTCTCGAGGAATTACCGTCAACGCGGTCGCCCCCGGACTGATCGAGACGGACATGACCAGCGGACTGCCGCAGACGGTTCGAGAGGCGTTCATCGCTGATACTCCCCTCGGCCGTGCCGGTCTCCCGGAGGACGTCGCCGGCGTCGTCGCGTTCCTCGCGTCGGATGACGGGGCGTTCATTACCGGCCAGGTCATCCACGTGGACGGGGGACTGGTGATGGCGTAGGAACAACGCGTGGGCACAGGCTCACGTGCCAACGAGTCGTTACAAAGGAGGAGAACGATGGGACTGGAAGAACGGGTCAAGGAGATCATCGTCGAGCAGTTGGGCGTCGACGCGGATCAGGTCACCGATACGGCTTCATTCGTGGATGACCTGGGCGCGGATTCGCTCGATACGGTTGAGCTCGTCATGGCTCTGGAGGAGGAATTCGATGTCGAGATCCCGGATGAGGACGCCGAAAAAATCACCACTGTGCGGGATGCGATCGACTACTTGAAGACGAACAAGAAATCGTGAGGAGACGATCGCGTGGCCAATCGTGTCGTCGTGACCGGCATAGGCGTGCTGAGTCCGATCGGACTGACGACGGGCGAATTCTGGGCCGGACTGTGTGAGGGACGGAGCGGGATCGGGCCGATCACGAAGTTCGACGTCACCGAATTTCCGGCGAAGATCGCAGGAGAGTTGAAAGGGTTCGTCCCGGAGGAACGGATCGACCGCAAAGAGGCTCGCCGGATGGACCCGTTCGTCCAGTACGCAGTCGTCGCCTCGCTCATGGCGGTCGAAGACGCCGGCCTCGACCTGTCACACGAGAACCCCAGCCGGGTTGGTGTCCTCTTAGGCTCCGGGATCGGGGGGATCTGGACGTTCGAGACGCAGCACTCCATCCTGATGGAGAAGGGGCCTGGCCGGATCAGCCCGTTCTTCATCCCGATGATGATCGCGGACATGGCGCCGGGGCACGTCGCCATCCTGCTCGGCCTGAAAGGCCCGAATTACACCACGGTCTCCGCGTGTGCGAGCGGGGCCCACGCGATCGGGGATGCGTTCCGGTTCCTCCAGCGCGGGGATGCGGACGTGATGCTGACGGGTGGGTCGGAGGCGAGCATCTCGCCCATGGCCGTCGGCGGCTTCTGTTCGATGAAGGCGCTGTCGCTCCGCAACGATGCGCCCAGTCGGGCCAGCCGGCCGTTCGATGCAGAACGGGACGGGTTCGTCCTGGGCGAGGGCGCGGGGGTGATCGTCCTCGAGACGCTCGACCATGCCGTCAAGCGCGGAGCGCGGGTCTACGCGGAGCTGATCGGCTACGCCCCCACCGCCGATGCGTACCACATCACCGCCCCTTGCGTCGACGGAGAGGGCGCGGTCCGGGCGATGCGACTGGCCCTCGAAGACGCGCAGCTCCGGCCGGAGGAGATCGATTACATCAATGCGCACGGGACGTCCACTCTGATCGGCGACCGGGTCGAGACGATGGCGATCAAGACGGTGTTCGGCGATGCTGCGTACCGTCTCGCCGTCAGCTCGACCAAGTCGCTCATCGGGCACCTGTTGGGCGCGTCGGGGGGGGTCGAATTCATCGCCACCCTCCTCTGCTTAGTGCATGACGTCGTGCATCCGACGATCAACTATGACTACCCCGACCCGGAGTGCGACCTGAACTACGTGCCCAACACGGCCCAGGAACGCCGTGTCCGCGCGGCGCTGTCCAACTCCTTCGGGTTCGGCGGCCACAACGTGACACTGGCGATGAAGAAATTCACATGAATTTTGGATTTTAGATTTGGATTTTGGATTGACGGCGATACCCCGTGCTTACAATGTATTCATGTCAACCCCAGCTATTGCAAATCCAAAATCTAAAATCCAAAACCAAAATCACACAAGGGGGGAATGTCATCCGTGCGACAATGGCACACGGTCATCCTGGCCGTCCGACGGATGTTCACCCGCTGGTTCCCGCTTCTCCGCCCTCGCTCCTTTGCCGGCATCGCCGGTCATGCGACCGAGCAACAGGTCGTTGAGCAGTTTTTTGCCAGCCAAATCCAGAAGAAAATCGGGTACAAGTTCCGGGATGTCTCCCAACTCATCCTGGCGTTAAAACACCGGTCGTACGTGTATGCCCAGGACCAGAGTGGCGTCCACTCGAATGAACGGTTGGAATTCTTAGGGGACGCCGTGCTCGACCTCATCGTCAGTGAATACCTCTACCAGGTCTTCCCGGAGCGACGAGAAGGCGGGCTGACCCAGCTTCGATCCGCCCTGGTCAATAAAGTCACTCTGGCGGCGAAAGCCCAGCAGATGAACCTGGGAAAGTACCTGCTCCTGAGCGAAGGGGAAGCGCGGGCGGGCGGGCGTCACCGCGGCTCGATCCTCTCGGACGCGTACGAATCCCTCATCGGAGCGATCTTCCTGGACGGCGGGATCGAACCGGCCAGACGGTTCATCATGGAATCGTTGCTCACCAACGTGGAGAAATTCGATACGCCCCACCAGTGGATGAACTACAAGAGCGTGCTGCTCGAGTACACGCAGAGCGAAGGCAAGGGGCAGCCCCGGTACCGCATCGAAGCGGAGGAAGGCCCGGACCACCGGAAGATCTTCACGGTTGAGGTGTATATCGCCGGTCTCCCCGTCGGCAAGGGGACGGGGTCGAGCAAGAAGGACGCCGAACAGAGCGCGGCGCGGGACGCCACGGAGCGGTTGAACTTGTTGCCGACGATGCCGTGATGTGGCGGTTCCTCAACACGGGCGCGGCTGAGGCCGCGCTCAACATGGCCATCGACGAAGCGGTGATGCGCGCCTGCCGGCGCACAGAGGCGCCGCCGACCGTCCGTGTCTACGCCTGGCGCCCGCCGGCCGTCTCCTTCGGGTATGCCCAGCAGGTCGAGCATGAGATCGACCTCCGCCTCTGCCGCCTCTCCGGTCTCAGCGTCGTCCGCCGTCCGACCGGCGGCCGGGTCGTCCTGCATGATGAAGAGCTGACGTACAGCCTGATCGTCCCGGAATCCCACCCTGCCATCGGGACGTCTCCCTACGAGACATACCGGATCGCCAGCGAAGCCCTGGTGAATGGCCTCCGCCGGCTGGGGGTGGACGGCGACCTCGCCCGCCCGCCCCTGTCGTCCTCTCGCAGCGGGACTGCTGGAATCTGCTTCTCCAGCGCTTCTCGCTTCGAGATCATCGTCGACGGCCGGAAGCTCGTCGGGAGCGCCCAGCGGCGCACCGCCGGGATGGTGCTCCAGCATGGCTCGCTGCTCCTCGGGCCCGGCCATAAACGGCTGCCCTTCCTGTTACCGGAGGGATTCGAGGCCCAACGAGAGACACTCATCGCGGAACTGGAGGAACGAACGACGTCGATGGCTGAGCTGTTGGGCCGGCCCGTCTCGTTCGATGAGATGGCGGAGATGGTGAGACTCGGCTTTGAAGAGCGCCTGGGCGTGACGTTCAGCGACGCAGGCCTGACGCCCGTCGAGCGCGAGGAAGCGGAACGCCTCGTGGCGGAGAAATACGGGACGGAGGCGTGGAATCTGGAGGGGAAGGTGCACACGGAGGGGCGGTTCACGAACCGCTCCTCCGTGTAGTCAGCCCATCACCGCGATCACGTCGATCTCGATGCCCGCGTTGCGGGGAAGCTTGGCGACCCCGACGGTGGAGCGCGCAGGCGGCTGGTGGGAGAAATACTCGGCGTAGATTGTATTGACCGTTGCGAAATCGTCGATGCTCAGGAGGTAGATGGTCGTCTTGACCACCCGGTCGAGGGATGATCCCGCCGCCTCTAAGACCCCCTTCAAGTTGTCCAACACCCGGCGTGTCTGTACCTCGATCCCGCCTGAG
>JACQVL010000247.1 GCA_016209865.1 Candidatus Latescibacterota bacterium
CCCGTCAAGCTGTCCGACACCCCGGGCGCGGTCGGCCGGACAGCCCCCGACCTCGGCCAGCACACCGGCGAGGTGCTGACGTCACTGCTGGGTCTCGCCCCAGAGACGCTCGACCGGCTTCGCGTCGAGGGGGTGATCCGGTGAAACGTCCCCTGTGGACGGCGCTGAGAGACCGTCTGGATGTCTACCAGGAACAGCCCTGCCGTATCACCGAGGTGGATGAAGCACGCCTGCCGTCGTCACGAGACGGAGAGTACTATATCCTCAAGAACCGCCAGGACCTGACGTACGTGAGACTGACCCCCCGTGACCATTATCTCTGGACGCTGATGGACGGCACCCGTTCGGTCAAAGACCTGGTCGTGGCCTACTTCCTCCAGTTCGGCGCGTTCGCCAACAGTCGGGTCTGCGCGCTCGTCGAACAACTCCACGCCCAGGCGTTCCTGACGAGACGCCCGGCCCATCTGTACCGGACGCTCGACCGTCATCTCAGACGGCATACCTCCCTCTTCTGGCTCCGGCGGCTGCGTCACGTCTTCTTCCAGTCCATGGTGGCGGTGAACGGGGTCGACCGGTTTATCACCGTGTGCTACCGGGCGGGCGGCCGCTGGCTCTTCGCCCCGGTCGCCCAGGGGGGGCTGGCGGTCATCAGCCTGATCGGGCTGTCGTGCGCGGCGGAGGTCCTGCATCAGAACCGGCATCACCTCTTTCGTTCGATGGGATCGTACAGCCTCGGCTTCCTCACCCTCGCCTTAGCGCACGTGGTGATCGTGACCGTCCATGAGATGGCCCACGCCCTGACGGCGAAATCCTACGGCCGGACCGTCCCGCGAGGCGGGTTCCTCTTCTACCTCGGCATCCCGTGCTTTTTCGTCGATGTCACGGACATCTGGCTTGAGCCCACACGTCGGCGGATTGCCGTCGCCTGGGCCGGGCCGTATTCCGGGATCGTGCTGGGTTCCGTCTGCGCCATCCTCCTGTGGGCCTTCCCTGGCCTGACGATCCACGATATCCTGGTCAAAATCACGATGTTAGCTTACCTGTCCGCCGTCATCAACCTGACCCCTTTCCTGGAGTTCGACGGGTACTTCATCTTGATCGACCGGCTCGACATTCCGTTGCTCCGGCGCAAATCCCTGCGGTTCCTCCGGACGAAGCTCTGGGACAAACTGATGCGGCATGAGCCGTTCACCCGCGAGGAAAAAATCTTCGGCGTGTTCGGCTCATTCGCCGTCGTCTGGACGGTCCTCGCCGTCGGGTTCTCGATGTACGTGCTCGAATGGCGGTTTGTCGCCGCGATGCACGACCTGATGACCAGCCCGGATTGGACGGTCAAGGGCCTGTCGCTGCTGGTGCTCGTCGCGTTCGTCCTTCCCCTCGTCCTCTCGTTGCTCGCGCTCGTCATCCTGACGGGCCGCGCCCTCGTCCTGGCAGCCATGCGGCTGCCTGTCTGGCGTCGTGTCACGCCCCGTCACACGGACATCCAGGACGAGCGTGTCGCCTTGCTCCAGCAGATGCCGCTGTTCGCAGAACTCTCCCTCCCGGCCCTGACCGCCCTGGCAGCCCGGATGCGCGTCGAGCGGTACGAGCCAGGGACGGCCATCATCCGGGTCGGGGAGCGCGGCTCCTGTTTCTACGTCATCACACGCGGGGGAGTCGACGTGATGACCCCGGAGGATGGAGGGCGTGAGCAGACGGTCGCCTCGTTGGGGCCGGGGGACTATTTCGGGGAGATCGCCCTGCTGCTCGACGTGCCGCGAACGGCGACGGTGGTCGCGACGAGTCCGGCCGACCTCCTCGTCCTGGAGAAGGCGGAGTTTGAGGCGCTGATGGCCGAACACCGGGAAGCGGACCTGTTGACACACACCTCCAGCCGCCGGCTCCATGAGTTGCAGCAGACGGCCCATCCCTCACGATTGATGGAGGCGGGATGAACTGCTGGCACTGCGACCGCCCCGCGCACGGGGTTTGCCAGTTCTGCGGCCGGGCGGTCTGCAAATCGCACGCGCAGACGATGCCGCACGTCGTCGCCGTCTACCGGTCGAAGGCCGGCAACCCGATGGTCATCGCCACGGATAACGCGCTGCACTGCGGCGTCTGCCATCCCAAGGACGACCCGATTCAACTGGATAGTCTGGATGAGTAAAACACGTTAGCACGTTTGAACGTTCGAACGTTTGAACGTTCAAACAGAGTCTTGTCGTAACGTGTCAACGTGCCAACGTGCTAACGCGCAGTAGTGATCGACAGATGACGGCTGCCACAGTCAGAAACGCCATGTGTACGGTATTGTACAGCACGGGCGTGTACAGATTGTACCGGAGCGTGCAGTCGAGGCAGAACAGGGGAGAACCGGAGACGGTCATCCTCAACTACCACCGGATCGGGGGGCGACAGTTCGACGCTCATGTGCGCGTCCTGCTCCGGCACTACCGGATCGTCCCCCTCCATGAGCTGGTCGAACGGAGTGCGCGCCGCGAACCGTTTCCCGTCCCCACCGCCATCCTCACGTTCGATGACGGGAATCGTTGCTGTTACACCGACGTCTTGCCCGTCCTCACTCGCTACCATGTCCCGGCTTCGATCTTCCTGACGACCGGGTATGTCGGGACGCCGCGGTTGCTCTGGTTCGACGCGGTCGAGCATGGGATGATGCACACGACCCGCGTGACGCTCTCGTGCGCGGGAACCGTCTACCCGCTACGCACCGTCGGGGAGCGCCGCCGGGCGGCTCAGATGATCGTCGAGCACCTGAAGCAGGCGGAGGAGGCGGTCAGGCTGCGGGAGGTGGACGACTTGTTAGCGTTCCTCGGCGTCTCGCCGGACGGCCCGACGGCCGGGCCGTACCGGTGCCTCTCGTGGGAACAGGTTCGCGAGATGGCAGCCGCCGGCGTCGAGTTTGGCGGGCATACCGTCACGCACCCCATCCTGACCCGGGTGCCGGTCGGGCAGGCGGACCGGGAGATCGGGGAGTCGAAGGCGGCGATCCAGACGCACGTGGGGACGCCGGTACGGCATTTCGCGTACCCGAACGGCCGGGTTGGGGATTTCAACGACGAGATCATCGGTCTGGTCAAACGCCACGGGTACGCCTGCGCGCTCTCCACGATCCCCGGCCGCTGGGCGCCGGAGGATGACCTGTTCGCCCTGCGCCGGGTCATCGTCACCGAGAACACCGGAGCGTCGGCGCTGATGGTGAAACTCTCGGGGCTGTGGGACCAGATGCGGCATCTCTTGGCATCGGGGAAGCTCTCTCAAAAAAACAGGGAGTAGGTTTTTACTCGTCACTCGTCACTTGTCACTCGTCACTCGTCACTGAATTGCTATGGTAAAATTGCAACGGCAGATCGCGCTCGATCATTTCAACGACTATGCCCGGATGGATCGCTGGGGCCGGTTGTACGCCGCCATCGACCATCCAGCCAATTTCAGCTTTCTCGTCCGCAAGCAGCGCGTACTCGAACTGTTAGGCGACCTCACCGGGAAACGGGTGTTGGACATCGGATGCGGGACGGGAGTGTTCTTTCCCGACCTGCTCGAACTGGGGGGGACGGTCGTCGGGGCGGACGGCGCGCAGGAGATGGCGCGCACCGCCTGGACGAAATCGGCAGACCTCGACCGTGAACGTCTGTCCGTCTTAGCTTCGACGATCGAGCAACTCGGGCTCCGGGCGCACGCGTTCGACGCGGTGACGTGCGTCGGGGTGATCGAGTACGTCGAGGACGAGGACCAGGCCATCCGCGAGGTCATCCGGACGACCAGACCGGGCGGCATTATCATCGTGACCGTGCCCAACGCCGCCTGTCTCGACCTGTGGATGAAAGCCGTCCTCGCCCCGTTCCGGTGGCTGGTCCGCCGTGCGCTCAGCGCCATCGGCCGGCCGCCGACCAGCGGCACGGACGTCGACCGCCGGTACTACACACCGGGACGGCTGGAGAGGTTGATGGAACGGCATGGGTGTATGATCGTCGACCGGGTCTTTTATTTCGTGGACCTCGCCTGCTACCCGATCCGGCTCCTGGCTCCCGCCCTCTCCCTGGCCTGCCTGCGCCGGCTTGAGCCGTATCATCGGGTGCCAGGGCTGCGCTGGCTGGCGCGCGGGTATATCGTGAAAGCCCGTGTCCCATGACTCAGCTCGACACACCGGATATCGCGGCCGGCCAGGGGATCGCACGGAACGCCCTCTTTTTGCTCGTCGCCAAAGCGGTGACGACCGTCATCAGCTTTTTCCTCGTCCTCTATCTTGCCCGATCGTTGGGCGATATTCATTTTGGGAAATACTCGTTCGCCATCGCCTACTGCGGCTTCTTCACCGTCCTGGTCGACCTCGGCCTGAACAACCTCGCCGTCCGCGACCTGGCGCGGGACAAACGAACCGCCGGCGATTACTTAGGCGTCCTGGTGACGTTGCGCCTGGCGTTGAGCCTCGTCACCTTAGCCGTGGCGTTTGTCGTCGTCAACCTTCTCCAGTACCCGCCTGACACTCGTCTCGTCGTGTATGTGATGGGAGTGGGGATGCTCCTCATCAGCGGGTTCGGAGAATTGTACACGAACGTGTTCGAGGGCTACGAGCAGATGCAGTACATCGCCCTGATCGACACGGTCAAGCGGACGATCGACCTGGGCTGCGCCGTGGTCGTCCTCTCGCTGGGGTACGGTCTGCTCGTCCTGGTCGTCGCGTTCTTAGCGAGCGAGAGCCTGCGTCTGGGGCTATCGTGGTGGGTGGCCAGGCGACGGCTCGGTCTCCGCATCCGGCCGCACATCGACCTCGAAGCCTGGCGGACACGGATCGCCACCGCCTTCCCGTTCGCTCTGATGCTGACGTTCATGGCCATCCTGACGAACACGGACATCATGATGCTGGCGAAGATGCGCGGCGAACAAGAGGTCGGGTGGTACGGGGCCGCCAGCCGGCTGACGAGCACCCTGACGCTCATCCCGATGATGTGCGCGACCGCGATGTTCCCGGTGGCGTCCCGCCTGTACCACGAGTCACGGGAGGCCGTCCGCCCTCTGTTCGTCGGCCTCGTCCGGCCGATGATCATCCTGGGACTCCCGATCGCAGTCGGGACGAGCCTGCTCGTCCGTCCGTTGATCCTCCTGTTGTACGGCCTCCAATACGTCCCGGCCGCGGCGGCGCTCCGGCTCCTGGTCTGGGCGGTGGCGTTCAGCTTCATCAACCTCCCGATGGTTCTGCTCCTGACCGCCATCGACCGCCAGCGGTTCGGGACGGTCGCCATGGGGATCAGCGCGGGGCTGAACGTGGTCTTCAACGCGGCCCTGATTCCCTCGCTCGGCCTGGTCGGGGCCAGCCTGGCCACCGTGATCGCCGCGGCGGCGCTCTTCGTCTGCTGCGCGACCGCGGTCACGACCGCGTTCCGGGGGCTGGTGATCCACCGGTATTTCATCCATCCGGTCATCGGGAGCGCAGTGATGGGGGGGATCGTCTGGACGATGGCAGCAGAGAACGTCTTCTTCGCTATCGGCGTCGGGGCAGTCGGGTATGGGATGGTCCTTCTCGTCACCGGCGCGTTGAAGCGGGAAGACTGGCAGACATTCCGCCAGTTCCTGACGGAAGTGAAGCGTTCAAAGTGAAGAGTGAAGAGTGAAAAACAGCGTTCTCGATAACGTCATCGGAGGGTTCCTGGCCTTTTGTGTGGCGGCCCCGGCGTTGTTCGCCACGGCCTCGTTGATGGAGCTGACCGGCGGGAATAACCAGGCAGTCTTCACCGGCTGCTGCCTCACCGCCGGGGTCGTGACGCTCCTGTCGTCGTCCCTCTGCCGTCTGCCGGTGGTGTTCGTCCCGAATGTCGGCCTGGTGTCGTTGTTCACGTTCACGATCTACTTCGGAGCGGGCATTCCCCGCGACACGGCGCTGGCGGTGTACGCCCTGAGCGGGGTGTGTCTCCTGGCGCTCGGTCTCCTGCGCCTGGGGCCTGCACTCCTGCGAGCGACTCCTGAGTTCCTGTTCCCGGCGATGATGGCGGGAATCGGGCTGCTGCTGGTCGGGACGGGGCTCCGGCAGGCGGGTGTCCTCGTCGCTCACCCGGTGACCCTCGTCGTCCTCGGCAACTTAGCTGCCCGCGCTCCGGTGATCGCCGGGCTTGGGGGTCTGGCCGTCTGCGTGGCGATGGCGAAATCCGCCCGGTATCCGCTGGCGATCGGCGCGGCGGTGGCGGCCGTCTCCGGCGTTGTCTTAGGGGTGACGCCCGTCGATCGGGCGCTCGTCGTCCCGATGTGGGGGGTGACGGGCGACCTGCCGTTCGACCCGGCCGGGCTGCTCGATACGGAAGCCCTCCGGTATCTCCCGTCGATCCTGCTGATCGTCTCGTTCGAGACGGCAGGGGTCTTTGCCGGTCTGCGGAGCACGTTCGGGCTGAACGATGAACAGGCAGCCTGGATGGCCGGACGCCTGTGGATCGGTTCTGGTTTTGCCGCGCTGCTCTCTCCGATCCTCGGCGTCCCCGGCCCGGTCCTCGGCCCGGAAGGGCTGGTCGGCGGCGTCTCAGGCAGCCGGACCCGATTATCGGGCGTCATCACAGGGGGCTTGCTGCTCATCAGTCCGCTCATCCCCGTCCTGGCTCGGACGTTCGGAGGGGGTTATCAGGTCGGTCCGGACACCTGGCTGCATCCCCTCATCGCGCCGGTGCTCGTGTGCGCCGGCCTCCAGATGCTCGCCGGGCTGCGCAGGGTCGACTGGGAACAGGTCGATCAGGCGATTCCCGCCGGGATCGTCTGCGCGATCACTCCGCTCACGTTCAGCATCGTCAATGGCCTGAGCCTGGGGCTGATCGCCCATGCCGTCATCCGGGTCGTGCGCGGGGATGTTTCCGGCCTCCGTCCGATCTACGCGGTCCTCATTCCCCTCCTCATCCTCCGGTATCTTGTCTTATAGGCAGGCGTGTGTCCAAAATAATGATTGAGGAAGCGTGATCGAGAGGGTATATTATGACAACAGTGGATGATAAAGGAGGTTTTATGGGCCTCACGTATGTAGAAGGTCTTGTCGCTGGTCCAACCAGCAAACAGGCAACTGTTCGTTTCCTGGTCGACAGTGGCGCCACCTATACGCTGCTACCCTATGGGATCTGGCAGACGATTGAGTTGTCGCCTAAACGATCAGTGGTCTTCACCCTGGCTGATGGCACGACCATCGCACGTCAAGTGTCGGAGTGTCATATTACCCTGCCTGAGGGAGAAGGTCACACTCCCGTTATCCTCGGAGAACCTGGTGATGAAGCCCTCTTAGGCATCGTGACCTTGGAGATTCTCGGCTTAGTGTTGAACCCCTTCACGCGCACGCTTCAGCCGATGAGAATGATGTTAGCCTAATCGCACATTCCGGTTAGAGCTGTGTCAAGGAGACGATCCTCCAGACAAGGTAACGTCAGATGGCGAACCGTTCACACGACTGGTTCAACCAGGCGTTAAGAGACATGGAGCAGGCGGAAGACTCTCGTCGGGCCGAGCGTCATGAATGGGCATGCTTCGCCGCTCAACAGGCCGCCGAGAAAGCCGTGAAAGCTCTGCACCTGCACCTGAAACAGGAAGCCTGGGGGCATGTGATCGCACGACTGCTGAGGGAACTGCCTGAAACGGTGAACCTTTCTGAGGGATTGATTGATAAAGCC
>JACQVL010000034.1 GCA_016209865.1 Candidatus Latescibacterota bacterium
GCAGTCCGCTTCCCATCCGGAGCGGGTCGATCAGTATCTCCTGACCCCAACGCTGCAGTACATCCGGTCGTTCCTCCGTCTGTACGACGCCGGCCGGTACCGGACGTACTGGGATATCGGGACGGCGGACTACATTCGGTCACGATAGCGTGGGGTCGCCCCTTTTATTAAATTTTTGGATTGCCGAGTCTTGAACCTCACCCCTACGCCCCCAGCCCCCTTCCCCTCTCCGCTTGCGGAGAGGGGAAGGGGGAGCGGGGGATGAGGTGAGGTGTGAGGGCAGGAGGCGTAGTCCAAAATATTATCTGACAAGAAAAGAGTTGACGAAGGGCGCGTTTCGTGCTATTATTGTCACTGTTCCCCCCCAGGTGATGGGCATCATCGTCATGGGGGATGAGAACCCTATCTTGGAAGAGTAGTCAGCCGTCCACCGCAGGCTGTCCGCCTGGACGAGTGCTGGAACAAGCGCTCCACGCCTGCAACAGTCTGACGGCGTGCTGGACGAGCGTGTCTCCCTGTTCTCTCGATGTTCACATCCTGGTCACCCCGGTCTGCTCGGCTGGCCGCGCTGGACAGAGTCCGGCCCGGCCAAGAGCGCACACCGCGCTGACGCTGACGTGTCACGAAGGGAGGTGACGGTCACCCTTAGAGCAGTGAATCTCTAGCTCGTGTCATTGTCTACTGTGTCCTTTCCCATTTCCCAGTTTCCATTTCCCATTATCGTGGAGGATGTCACCCATGAAAGCGGGTAATTGGCGAGTTGTTTTAGGAAGTGTGGCTCTGTGTCTTGTGCTCAGTCTCTTTGCGGCAGCCTCAGCCTGGGCAAGCCATTTCCGGTACGGGGTTCTGAGTTGGGAACCCACGGGCACTCCCGGAGAGGTGAAATTCTCTCTCACCCTGGCAGTCCGGCGGGATGATGTCTCCTACCTCGGCTCCCATGCGGACGGGTTTGCGCAAACAGGGGACATCATCACCGAAGATGTCGGAAGCACCTCACTGCTCTTCGGCGATGTGTCCGAGACAGGAATCCTCCAGTTCCGCGTCACGGCGTTCAGCCAGGGCGAAAACTGGCTTATCGGAGAGGCGCTCAACCCCGGCACGACCGATGCCGGGATCCTGCATACGTACGCTGGCCCTGGACAATACGTTGCCGAGATCTTTTCGAGTGCCCGTATCTCCGGCCTGAATAACCGCGCCGCCGGACAATATCGTCTTCAAACGATTGTCGATCCCTTCGCGGGTAACCGGTCGCCGATCTCCACGATGGTCCCGGTTGCCAACATCCCTGAGAGTCCTTCCGCCACGTTCACGGTTCCTGGGTCAGACCCGGACGGGGACAGCATCCGGTTCCGGCTTTCGACTGAAGAAGAGGCGACGGGTGATTTAATCCTCGCCCATCCTCCAGGGCTGAGCATCGACCCCAATACCGGAGTGGTGACCTGGGATAACACCGGGCTCGATCAGGTCAACTTCTGGACCACCCAGGTGGTCATCGAAGACCTGGATGGCTCAGGGAACGTCAAGACCAAGATCCCCGTCGATTTTATGATGCGGATCGTCGCCCAGGTCGGGAATCCGCCAGTGTGCGAAGTCAATCCTCCCGGCCCGTTCGTGGTCACTCCGGGCCAGCCCATTTCCTTCACGGTCACCGGGACGGACCCGGACGGTGACATCCTTGAGTTGAACACCGGCGGATTGCCGGGCGGCGCCATGATGACGCCGGGCCTGCCCATCTCCGGCCCGTCCGGGATCAACAGCACGTTTAACTGGACCCCCCAGCCCGGGGATGCCGGATCGTATGTTGTGATCTTCTCCGTCACGGACGATGATGGCAACCAGTCGCTGTGCAGCGCCAGCATCCGGGTCGACCAAGGTCCTCCTCCGCCACGGCTGTACGCCCCGGAGAAGATCAACTTCGGGGGGGTGTACCTGGGGCAGAGAGTGCCGTACGATTTCTATGTCACCAATGTCAGCGATGTCCCGGTGACGATCTCGGGGTTCTCTGCGCCGCAAGGGGACCACAGTAGCTTCTTCGACGTGTTCGTCGAGGTCTCCCTCCCGCACACGTTGCAGCCGAATGAGTCGCTGCTCTTTCATACGACCTTCAGACCAGAGGAAGAGATCCTCTACAACAGTTTCTTTGATATCTTTACTGACGATCTGGCGCATCCCGCGATGCGGGTCAACCTCTGCGGGCAGGGCGTCATCCCCCCGACGATGCTGCATTTCACGGAGGCGTTTGCCCGACCGGGCGGCAATGCGATCGTGGACCTGATCCTGGATTCGCCCGGCCAGCATGTGGCCGGCATCCAGTTCAAGCTCCAGCCCTACTGCGGCCCCGACCCCACCTGGTATGCCCGGCTCATCGGGGTCGTCAACGATCTGCCCCCGGACTACACGGTCGTCTTCAGTACGGACCCCAACACCAACATCTCGACAGTGCTGGTGTTCTCCACCAGTGGGGCCCCCATCCCCGGCGACCATCACCGGATCATCGAGTTGGTCTTTGCGATCGATCCGGGGACGCCCTTCGGGAAGTGGATTGATCTGGTGACCTGGGATGTCATTGTCTCCGACCCCAACAGCCAGCCGATTCCGTTCCAGCTCTGGCAAGGGAAGATTCACATCGGGATTCCCGGCGACGATGACCTGGATGGCCGGCATACCGTCCTAGATATCATCAAGGAGATCAAAATTATCTTAGGGCGCTTACCGTCTCCGCAGGAGCCGTTCGACTTCTTCCTGGCCGATGCCAACGGCGACGGCTGGATTGACGTCCGGGACATCGTCTGGAAAGTCAACGTGATCCTGTATTGGGATGGAATCCCGCCGATGGGCGGGCCGCCCACGAAGGTGATCGCCGACGGGCCGACGAGTCCGGTGACGGTCAGCCTGGGGACCGTCCAGACCTTGGCCGGCACCCAGTTGGCTGTGCCGGTAACGCTCCAGGCCAATGGCGCGATCGCCGGGCTGCAGGCGACGTTCACGTTCGACGCGGCGCACCTCCAACTCGGCACGCCCCAATTAGTGGGTGCAGCGGCGGGGATGACTCTGCAGAGTCAGGTGGTCGATGGGAAATTGCAGGTCATCATCTACAGCGCGACCGGGCAGGTCATCCCGGCGGGCAGTGGGACGACCCTGCTGATTCCGGCGACACTGTTAGGTGAAGGGGCGCCGGAGTTACGGCTGGCCGACGTGCTGTTAGCCGACCGGGGAGCGCAGGCGATCCCGGCGGTCGTGGGCACGGGGACGGTGAAGGTGGCTCCGCTGCCAACGGCGTTTGCGCTGAAGGGCGCGCGGCCGAACCCGTTCAACCCGACGACGCGGCTGGCCTACGAGGTGCCGAAGGCGGCGCACATCGTCTTAGCGGTGTACAACCTGTTAGGCCAGGAAGTCATCCGCTTAGTGGATGCCGAGCAGCAACCGGGCCGGTATGAGGTCGTCTGGAACGGGCGGAATGCGCAGGGGCTGTCGGTGGCCAGCGGGGTGTATCTGTACCGGCTGACGAGCAGCACCGGGTTCAGTGAGACCAAACGCATGACGTTGCTGAAGTGAGGCTCGGGGTTCGGGATTAGGGATTCGGGGTTCGGGAAGAGCAACCGGACCCCGGCATCCCCGCTCCGTGTGCACCCAACGGCCCGATCAGGGGAGGGGGAGTTTAACACCCTCCTGTCTGGTCGGGCCGTTTGCGTTGGAGGAAAACGACACATGGATGGACAGGACGATCAAGAATTGTTTGACAGAATGACGCGGGAGTTGTATTCTGCTGTCATCGCGGATGCCCTGGACAGCGCCGGGGCTCGCACTCAGATCCTGCGCCACGATATTCGTCCGCTCTACCCGGAGGCCATCGTCGTCGGCCGGGCGTTCACCGTTCTCTCAGTGGATGTGTACACCATCCCCGAAGAACCGTACAAGATGGAGTTGGAGGCGGTTGATCGCCTGAAGCCGGGGGATGTGCTCGTCGCCACGACCAACGGCTCAACCCGCAGCAGCCTGTGGGGAGAACTGTTGTCGACCGCGGCGCGGGCGCGCGGGGCACGCGGGGCGGTGATCGACGGGCTGACGCGGGATACGTTGGGGATTATCCGGATGCGGTTTCCGGTGTTCGTCCGGGGCATCGCTTCGTATGACTCGAAAGGCCGGAGCGACGTCATCGCGTACGGCGTGCCCATCCAGTGCGGCGATGTGCTGGTCAACCCCGGCGACATCATCTTCGGCGATCACGATGGGCTGGTCGTCATCCCGCAAGCGATCGAGCGCGAGGTGATCGAGGCGGCGCTCGAGAAGGCACGCGGGGAGAACACGGTCAAACAGGCACTCGAGAACGGGATGTTAGCGACCGACGCGTTCGCGAAATATGGAATCTTGTGACCTCCTCATCACCGGCGCATCCCAGCTCATCACGATGCACACCGGCGCGGCGTGGCCGAGAGCCGGGCCCGGCATGGCTGAGCTGGGGCTGATCGAAGACGGCGGAGTGGCGGTTCGCGCGGGCCGAATCCTCGCCGCCGGGCCGAGCGCTGATCTCCGGAGTCGGTTCGAAGCGCCGGTGGTGATCCAGGCGGCCGGCAAGGTGGTGATGCCCGGTCTCGTCGACCCGCATACCCATCTGGTCTTCGCCGGTTCTCGTGAGAACGAGTTCGAGCTACGGTTGGCCGGGATCAGCTACCAGGAGATCGCCCGTCGCGGCGGCGGCATCCTCTCGACCGTACGGGCGACGCGCGCCGCCTCGCGTGAGGCGCTCATCGAACAGGCCCGCGCCCGGCTCGACCGGATGCTGCGGTGGGGCACGACGACGGTTGAGGCCAAGAGCGGGTACGGCCTCTCGACGGCGGATGAACTCAAACAACTCGACGTGGCCAAAGCCCTGAACGACGAAGGGCCGGTCACGATCGTATCGACGTTCATGGGCGCGCACGAAGTCCCCGCCGAGCATCGGACGGACCGGCGCCGGTATCTCGACGGGCTGATCGCTGAAACCATCCCCCGAGTGGCCGAAGCGGGCCTGGCCGTCTTTAACGACGTCTTCTGCGAGACGGGGGTGTTCACGCCGGACGAATCCCGCGCTATCCTCGAAGCAGGCGTCCGGTGCGGCCTCCGCCCGAAGGTACACGCGGATGAGTTGTCCTCGTGCGGGGGGGGGGAGCTGGCGGGCCAGGTGGGCGCGATCTCGGCCGACCACCTCGTCCATCCGTCGGATGCAGGACTGGACGCGCTGCGCCAGCATGGGGTCATGGCGGTCCTGCTGCCCGGGACGAGCTTCTGCCTCCGGAGCCGGTATGCCCCGGCCCGCCGTATGATCGAGATGGGCATCCCCGTCGCCCTGGCCACAGACCTCAACCCCGGCTCCTGCCCGATCGAGGCGATGCCGATCATCATCGGGCTTGCCTGCCTCAACTTAGGACTGACGCCAGCGGAGGCGCTCACCGCCGCCACGGTGAACGCCGCATGTGCGATCGGCCTGGGCGATCGCATCGGCCGGCTGTCCGCCGGCCTGGAGGCTGACCTGCTCATCCTGGATCTCCCGGATTATCGGGGGATTCCGTACTACTTCGGCCGGAATCCGGTGGAGACGGTGGTGAAGGCAGGACGGATCGTGTGGGAATGGAGAACATAGCAGAGGAGCAGAGGGGCAAGGGAGCAGGGGAGAAGGCAGTCTTTTTCCCCTCTGCTCCTTCGCTCCTCTGCCCCTCTGCACTTTTTGCGGTGAGTGTTCGTGGAGTATCTGTCATGACCCGGCTCGTCGAATGTGTCCCCAATTTTAGCGAAGGCCGGCGTCCGGAGGTGGTCGATGGGATCGCGGCGGTGATCACGTCGGTCGCGGGCGTTCGGCTTCTCGACCGGGAGATGGATAAGAGCCACAACCGGGCGGTGCTGACGTTCGTCGGGGAGCCGGACGCGGTGCGGGCCGCTGCGTTCGACGCCTGCGCGAAGGCGACGGAGCTGATCAACCTGGAAGAGCACCGCGGGGAACACCCCCGGATGGGCGCGACGGACGTCATCCCGTTTGTTCCCGTTGCCGGGGTGACGATGGAGGAGTGCGTCCGTCTCGCCCGCGAACTCGGCGCGATGATCGCGGAGCGCCTTCACATCCCGGTCTACCTGTACGCCGCGGCGGCGACCCGGCCGGAGCGGGAAGACTTAGCGAAGGTGCGTGAGGGAGAGTTCGAGGGACTGAGGACGCTCATCCAGACCGACCCGGCTCGCCGGCCGGATTTCGGAGAGGCGCGAATACACCCGACCGCCGGGGCGGTGGCGGTCGGCGCCCGGATGCCGCTGATCGCCTATAACGTGAACCTGGGAACGACGGACGTCCGGGTCGCCAAACAGATCGCCAGAGCGGTCCGCGGCCGGGATGGGGGATTGCGTTACGTGAAGGCGCTGGGGTTCTCGCTGGAGGACCGTGGTCTGGTGCAGGTCTCGATGAACCTGACGGACTCCCGTGGGACCCCCATCCATCGGGCGTTCGAGCTGATCAAACGAGAGGCGGAGCGGTACGGCGTCCCGGTCGTCGAGAGTGAGATCGTTGGGCTGGTCAACTTAGAAGCGATCGCCGAGACGGCGGCCTACTTCCTGCAGCTTGCCGGGTTCGACCGGACGCAGATCTTAGAGGACAAGGTCTGGGGGAGTCAGGAAGGGGCGGCATCCTGCCAGGATTTCCTCGGGGCCGTGGCGGCGTCCACGCCCACGCCGGGCGGGGGGAGCGTGGCGGCGCTGTCGGGCGCGGCCGGTCTGGGGCTTGGGGCGATGGCGTGCGGGATCACGGTGAAGGACAAACAGTATGAAGCAGTCAGGCCTGAGTTTGAATCGGCCCTCCACGCCGCGGAAGTCCTCCGCGCCCGCCTGACGGGGCTGATCGACGAGGATGCCGAAGCGTTTCGTGCGGTGCTCCGTGCCCGGAAGATGCCGAAGGGGACGGAACCGGAACAGCACGCCCGGGCGGCCGCGATCGAAGCGGCCTGGCAGCACGCGGCGAGCGTCCCGTTGACGGTCGTCCAGTCGTGCCGACAGGGGTTGGATATCCTGCTGCTGTGCGCTGACCGGGGGAGCGCCAAAGTCCTGGCCGATGTCGGCGTCGCGGTCTTCCAACTGGATGCGGCCATCAAGGGGGCCGGGCTGAACGTGGAGATGAACCTCCGGTCGATCCAGGACGAGGGGTTCCGGTCTCACTGCCGTGAGGCGCTGGCCGCAGCACAGGCTGAGGCCGCGACGTTAGTGGATCAGGCGATGAGGACGGTCCAGGCCCGGTTGGCCGGGTAGTGCGTATTGAAGCGAAGAGAGTAGAAAGGAGGACAGACCCGCATGGAGAAAGCGCTACTACCACGTCTCTCCGACAAAGTCGCCGTCGTCACCGGCGCGGGCCAGGGGATTGGCCGCGCGATCGCGCTCCGGCTCGCACGCGAAGGGGCGAACGTCGCCATCGCCGACCTGAACCCGACGACCGCCGGCCAAACGGCCATCGACATCCGCCAGCTCGGCCGCCGGGCGACGGCGGTGACGGTCAACGTCGCGCAGGTCAGCCAGATACCGCCGATGATCGCGCAAGTCGTCAACGAACTCGGCCATGTTGATATCCTCGTCAACAACGCTGGCGTGGTGCAGATCAAGCCCCTGCTCGACGTCACGGAGGAGGGGTGGAACCGGGTGGTGGATGTCAACATGAAGGGACTGTTCTTCTGCCTGCAGGCCGCCGCCAAGCAGATGATCGCGCAGGGGACGGGCGGCCGGATCATCAACATGTCGTCGGTGTCCGGCCGGGGCGGGCGCGCGGATTCCAGCCACTACGCGGCGAGCAAGATGGCGGTCATCAGCATCACCCGGTCGGCCGCGTTAGCCCTGGCGAAGTATGGTATTCTCGTCAACGCCCTCTGTCCGGGGGTTGTCCCGACGACGATGTGGGACCAGATCGACCAGGAACGAGCCCAACTCTTCGGGTACGCGCCCGGCACCGCCCGCGAGCGGCTCGTCGAGACGGTGCCGTTAAAGCGGGTGGCCGACCCGGAAGAGATTGCCGCCACCGTCGCGTTCCTGGCCTCGCCCGATGGCTCGTACATCACCGGCCAGGCGATCAACGTCGACGGCGGGCTGGAGATGGACTGAGGGAGTCTCTCATGCGCCTCTGGTTCTTCGGTGCCGCGCGGACGGTCACCGGCTCGATGCATCTGCTCGAAGCCGCGGGCAAGCGCATCCTGCTCGATTGCGGCCTGTTCCAGGGACACCGGCAGGAAGCGTTCGAGCGCAACCGGTCGTTCCCGTTCGACCCGAGCCAGGTCGATTGCCTGATCCTGTCCCACGCCCATATCGACCACAGCGGGAACATCCCCACCCTCGTCAAGCAGGGCTTCCGGGGGGACATCTACGCGACGTTCGCCACCCGGGACCTCTGCGGCGCGATGCTCCTCGACAGCGCGCACATCCAGGAGCAAGACGCGGAGTACGTGAACAGGCGCAAGAAGCCGTCTGAGCGGGTTGCGCCGTTGTACGGCGTCCGGGATGCGGTGGACAGCCTGACGTACTTCAAAGGGGTCGGGTACCACCGTTCGTTCATGCCCAATCCAGGGGTGACGGTCGAATTCCTCGACGCCGGCCACATCCTCGGCTCGGCCATCACCGTCATCACCGTCACGGAACAGAGCCGGACGACCCGGCTGGTGTTCACGGGCGACCTGGGATGGAAGGGCATGCCCCTCATCCGCGACCCGGAATCCGTGGCGGACGCGGACTCCCTGATCTGCGAGAGCACGTACGGCGGCCGGGTCCGGCATCCCGCCGAGGACATCGAGCGGGAACTGGAAGAGGTGATCGTGCGGACGGCCGGACGGGGCGGCAAGGTGATCATCCCCGCGTTCGCCGTCGGCCGGACGCAGGAGGTCGTCTATACCCTCCATCGCCTGTTCAACGCAAAGCGTCTTCCAGACCTCCCCATTTACGTGGACAGCCCGTTAGCGGTCAACGTGACGAGCATCTTTCGGCTTCATCCGGAATGTTTCGACGAAGAGACCTGCCGGCTGCTCCTGAGCGAAGGCGACCCGTTCGGATTCGGCCGGCTGCGCTACACCAGGACGGTCGAAGAGTCGAAGCGGTTGAACGACCTGCGTCTCCCCTGCGTCATCATCTCGGCTTCCGGGATGTGCGAGACCGGGCGCGTCCTGCACCATCTCAAGAACAACATCGAAGACGCCCGGAACACCATCCTGATCGTCAGCTTTCAGGCGGACGGGACGCTCGGCCGGAAGCTCGTGGATCGCGCCCCGGACGTGCGAATCTTCGGGGAATCGTACACCCGGCGGGCGGACGTGGCGGTCATCAACGGGTTCAGCGCCCACGCCGACCGGAACGGGCTGCTCGACTGGATCAGCGGTGTCGGGACTCAGCTCAAGCGGGTGTTTCTCGTGCACGGCAATCCCGACCAGGCGGAGGCGCTGGCAGACGGCATTCGTGCGGTACGAAGCTGTGCGGTGACCATCCCGGAGCGCGGGGAGTGGGTCGATCTGTGAGAAGGAGTAAGTAGCCA
>JACQVL010000244.1 GCA_016209865.1 Candidatus Latescibacterota bacterium
ATTCGGGTGGCGATCAATCAGGGGAAATCCGTCCCGGAAGGGTGGTTGATCGACTCGGAGGGACGGCCGACGACCGACCCACGGGCGCTCAAGGCCGACCCGCCCGGCGCGATCCTGCCCCTGGGGGGAGTCGTCGCCCACAAAGGGTACGGGCTGAGTCTGATGATGGAGGTGCTCGGCGGGACGCTCAGCGGGGAAGGGTGCGCCGCTGGATCACGGGTGATGCACAGCAACGGGGTGCTGTTTACGGTGTACCATATCGAACATTTTACCGATCTGGACACCTACTACGACGAGATCGAGGGCCTGATCCGACACGTGAAGTCGAGCCGGCTGGCGCCGGGGTTCTCGGAGATTCTGGCCCCCGGCGAGCCGGAATTTCGCAACGCCCGGCGACGAGCCGCGGAGGGGATCGACGTGGACGACACCACCTGGTCGTACATCATCGCCGCCGCGCAGAGCGTGGGGCTGGAGCCGGGGAAATGGCAGGCGGAGGAGATAAGATAGCAGGGGGCAGAGGGGAAAAAGAGCAAAACCATAGAGGGGTGGAAGAGCAGAAGGGATGAAATCTTTCTCTCCTCTGCCCCCCTGCTCCCCTGCCCCTCTGCGGTTTTTGTCCCGTCATTCCGTCTTAAACGTCGCCTCCAGCTTGTGAGGCCCCCACGTCGCGGTCAGACGCCCACCGTCTCCTTCGCTCTTGAGTTCGATGATGAATCGTTCCACCGATGGGTTGCCCTTCGTGTAGGTGAAGGGCACCTCCAGAACGTCGTTCTCACGCTTCGCCCCCGGCATACCCCAGACGCCCACTTCTTTATTAAAAATGAGCGACCATTTATCCCCTTCGACGTGCTTCGCCCAGGCGCTGTAACTCCCCTTGGGCAATTTCGCCTTCCCGAAGACGAGGCTCGCCTCCGTCTTCAATGTGGTCGATTCGTTCATCCCAAACCGCCAGACGAACCCGGCTGGGGCCATCCCCAGCATGTCCCGTCCCTTGAGCTCCGGTCGACCGTAATCGATGGAGATTTTCTTTCCCTTCACCGTGATCTCTACCATCCCGCGGTTACTTGCCATGGCCTGTGCTGGGGCGCTGGTCTGGGCTGTGACCTCATGCAGACCGATGAACAGGGCGAGGCACGAGAGGGTAGACAGGCCAAGCCATCGACGGGTACGACGCATCATACATGTCCTCCTGGGATGAAGGATGAGAGGGCCTGACCGGACGAGGGGCGCTCCCACCGTCCGGCACGGGTTGCGAGATGAGCCAAAATTTTCTTGCCTTTTGCTGATGGATACGGTATGCTGCACACCAGGCGTGGCATAGCACGCCTGTGCGGAGCGGCGGCCCGGCGTTACTGCAGCCGGAATGTCGCGTCCAGCCGGTGAAGCCCCCATTGCACGATCACATGGCCCTCATTGCCCTGGCCGGCGAGGGTGATCGTCAATTGTTCAATAGACTGATTCGTCTTCGTGTAGATGAAAGGAATCATGGAGATCGCGCTGGTGTCTTCCAGTTGACTCTGCAACGCTTCCACGTCCCGGTCGACGATGAGCCACCAGTTGTGTCCCGAACCGTGTTGCGCCCGCAGGCTGTAGGAACCTTGAGGGACGAGTGCCGGCCCGAACCTCAGGGGGGTGTCTGTCGTGAGGATCGTCGCGCGGGTATCTCCCATTTTCCAGATCGACCCTTCGGGGGTCCTGGCCAGGCCATCCGTCCCGTTCATCGACGGCCGGTCGTACTCGACGGTTATGCGTTTGTCGCGGAGCGTTAATTCAGCCCGGCCGCGGTCATTCCCTGAAGCGCTGCGCTGGTTGCTGCAGGCGAACAGCGACACGCAGAGGAGCAACAGGCTGATGTGAGCGACAGGCCGGGACATGCCTCTCTCCTGATGGATTCTCGCTTGCGCGAGAATGGCAGCAAATCGTGTGAGATTAAAATATAGAGAGCCCATACGACGAGTCAAGGATTTTCGCTCATCACCGACAGGGAGGACAGGATGGAACGGGTTGACGCGAGGGTACTGGAGGCGCTGAAAGAATTCGATTCGGCCACGATCTTTAACGCCGTCGTCGAACGGCAGGGTGTTTCGAACGAAGAGTATACCGGACCGGAAATCCGCGCGCTGCTCCCGGAACTGGGGCCGATCATCGGCTATGCCGTCACCGCAGAGCTCACCCCCCTCGACCCTGACTCCCCTGAACTGCCCTGGGAGGATTACTACGATTATCTGGCAACCACTCCCGGCCCGACGATCGCGGTGATAAAAGATGTCGATTCCCAGCCGCACCGGGCGGCCAGCTTCGGGGACGGGATGGCGCGCCTGCACAAAGCGCTGGGGAGTGTGGGCGGGATCGTCGACGGGAGCATCCGGGACCTGGCGGGCATCCGGGCCGCCGGATTTCCGATGTTTGCGAGCGGCACCGTGCCGGGGCATGGCCCGTTCCATCTGATCCGGTATGCCGCGCCGGTCACGGTCGGCCGGCTCCGGGTGCGAACGGGTGACCTGCTGTTCGGCGACCTGGACGGCGTCGTGCGCATCCCGCTCGACATCGCGGCGGATGTGGCGCGCATCGCGGGCGACATCCGGCGGAAGGAACAGGCGTTCTTCGACATGGTGGACGCGCCGGACTTCACGATTGAGCAATACAAAGCCTGGAAAGACTGAGAGGAGCGGGGATGAGTCACACGTATCGCGTCGGGATCGTGGGAACGGGCGGGATCGCGCACGCGCACGGCCGGGCCTGCCGGCATCTGGCGGACGTCGACCTCCGGGCGGTCTGTGACGTCAACCAGGAAGCGGTGCGGCGGTACGGGGATCAGTTCAACGTCGAACGGCGCTACACCAGCCTGGACGCGATGCTCGACGCGGAAGACCTGGATATCGTCATCGTGTCGACCTGGGGACACTCCCATGCCGAGGTCAGCAACGCGGTCGCCCGGTCACACAAAGCGCGCGCCATCCTGTGCGAAAAACCGCTCTGCCGGAATGCAGCGGAAGCGCAGGAGATGATCATGATCGCGCGCAAGCACGGGGTGTTGCTCGCCGAAGCGTTCAAATTCCGTCACCATCCGCAGCACCTGCGGGCGAAAGAGATCGTGGATTCCGGCCGGCTGGGCGACCTGCAGGTCATCCGGAGCACGTTCTCCGGGTTTACCCCACCGGAATACCGGAAGCCGGAGAACAACTGGCGGTTCAACCGAGGCGTCGGGGGCGGCGTGATCTACGACATGGGCTGTTACAACATCCACCATGCCCGTTTCATCACCGGCGCAGAGCCGGTTCGAGTCTTTGCGACCGGATCCATCGGTTCCGCCTCTCAGGTCGATGAGTCAGTCGCCGCCGTCCTCGAATTCCCCGGCGACATCATCGCACAGTTTACCCTGAGCTTCCGCGCGTCCGGGTCGCAGTCGGCCGAGGTCTACGGCACACGGGGATGCCTCCGGTTCGACATGGCCTGGAACAACGAGAATCATCCGGTCTCGTTCCGCCTGTCCTACGGGGACGGGAGCGCCGAGACGCATGAGTTGGCCCCGGTCGACCAGTTCGTCCTCCAGCTCCGCCATCTCTGCGACTGCCTGGAGACCGGTCATCCGCACCGGATTCCGCCGGAGAACAGCCTGAACCAGATGCGGGTGATCGACGCGTTGTACGAGTCGATGTCGACCGGCCGGCCAGTCTCCCTGATGACACAGGGCACCGACCACCGACCCCCGATCACCGACCACTGAGGATCGAGCCATGTCACTCAGAGCCATTCGAGGTCTGCTCATCGACCTGGACGGCGTCCTGTACATCGGCCGCCGGACGATTCCGGGCGCACTTCAGGCGATCAAGGCCATCAAGGCACGGCGTTTCCCGTACCGCTTCGTCACCAACACGACACGGATGGGCCGAAAGACGATCGCGCAGCACCTCATCGGCCTGGGGTTCCCCGTCACCCCGTCCGAGATCATCAGCCCGCCGTCCGCCGCGGCGCAGTACATCCGGCAACAGGGGAAAAGCCGGTATTATCTCTTAGCCAATCGGTATATCCAGGACGCGTTCATGGGCCTGACGGAGACGGACGATCATCCTGACTTCGTGGTCGTGGGCGATCTGGGCAGACGGTTCACGTTCGATGCGTTGAACCGGGCATTTCGATTGATCTTGGCAGGAGCCGACATCCTCGCCCTCCAGAAGAACCGGTACTGGACGACGGAGACCGGCCCCGTCCTGGATGCCGGGTCGTTCGTGGCCGCGCTCGAGTACGCGACCGGCAAGCGTGCGGTCGTGGTGGGAAAGCCGGAACAGGCGTTCTTTGAGTTAGCCCTGGCCGAACTGAACCTCCGTCCGTTCCAGGTCGCCATGGTCGGGGATAACCTCGACTCCGATGTGGGAGGAGCCCAGCAGGCTGGGCTGCAAGGGGTGCTCGTCCGGACCGGCAACTACCGCCCGGAGCATCTGACAGAATCCACGGTCAAGCCGGACCTCATCATCGATTCGATCGCGGCCCTGCCGGTTCATCTGCCGTAGCCCCTCACTTCCCCCCACCACCGGGCAGATGGGTAGTGGGCAGGTAGGCAGTAGACGGGGGAACGGCTTCTACTGCCCACTGCCTATTGCCCACCTGCCCGGTGGAGAGGAAGGGGAGGAGGATTAAGCCGACCGATAAAAATCCACTAACACCTGCCACGCCTTCTTCCCCATGAAGCCATCCGGCGGGGCCTGACCGTTGCGGGCGTAAGCGCGCATCTGCGTGCCTGAGATGAAGTCAAAATCGGCCGCTCGGGACGGATCGAAGAACGCCATCTTGCCGGCCTTCTTATCGTAAGCCGCGACCTTGAACGGCAGGATTTCCAGCTTCTCCAGGCCGGGCGCCATCTGGAGCACGACCTGGCCGTGGTCCGGATGGTACAGGTCGTCCGACTGCCCTTTGGCGTTGAGGCGTTCGGGATGTTTCATCCCGGCGGGGTCGCGTCCGACGATGTAGAAGTTCGACCCGGCGTTCAGCCGCGCTTTCGCGTGCCACTGGACTTCCGTCGGCCCGGCGTAGAGCATCGGGCTGGGGAAGATGGCGACGACCGTCGTCTCAGGGTCGAGGATGCCCTCATCCAGGACGGCGTCGTGCTGCTGCATCCGGACGTGGGTGGGCACGTCATCCGGTTTTGTCCACCCACCTAACGGGTGCAGCAGCAGGATGGGGTTCTGGTAGCCGCGTTGTAAGAGCCGTTCCCGCGTGTCCGTCATCAGCAGGGCGTGCCCGTTGTGGATGGGGTTGCGCAACTGGAACGCGTAGACCGCATCTGCTCCGCGTCGTGCGAACTCGGCGCGCAGGTCGGCCGGGCTGAGCCGATAGTGGTCGAGGCCGTCTCCATAGGTGATGGGTTCGAGCACCGCCAGATCGCCGCCGACCAGCCAGTCCCCGGATGCGTTGATGATCTCGATGTACGGATGCCCCGGGTGGGTCGTCCCGAAGCTGCGGCTGGCGCGTTCTTCCTTACGGTGCGGGTAGAACTCCGGGTTGCGCAGGATGGCTAACGGCTCGCCGGACGGCTTCCGGAGGGTGATGGCCGTCTCTTTAGCGAGCCGTTCTTTGTCCTCCGTCGATACGGCTAAGACGATCGGGATAGACATGTTGACGACCGAACCGTCCGGCAGGCGCAGGCAGTTGAAGTGCAGCGCCTGCAGGTATTCGCGTTCGCGCATGAAGCCCCGCAGTGGGCTGGCCCAGCCCTCGGAGAGGACATGCACCCACTGGACATCGATCTCGGTGATCGTGACGCTCTTCAGGCTTTGCGCCTCTGCGATCTTGGCACCCCGTAATGCTTCAGGGACGATCAGGTTGACCAGCACCCCGCCGTCCGGTTCGATCAACGACATAGACACTGACTCCTCGACTGAGAAAAGGTTGACAGAGAGACCTTAACGTGTATATTGATGACGATTCACCATGTTGTCATGCCCCAGTAGCTCAGTGGATAGAGCATCGGACTTCTAATCCGAGGGTCGCAGGTTCAAATCCTGCCTGGGGTATCGTTCCAAAATATAGCACGGCGTGTTCTGACACAAGCAGAATATCGTGCAGGTCCTCCTTTCGTGACGGAACTCTTGTGAGACGGGAGGTGGGGCATTCTCGTGTCATCGGATTTGACTCTTCTTGTTCTTTCGCCCTGAGCTGAGGGATAGATGAACATTCACGACGGAGGTGTCTTATGCTGTACCTGGTTACGGGTGAATACGTGGAGGTAGGCGGCGTACTTCCCCCGGAGCAAGTGGCGGCGAACCTGGAACAGGTCGTTCTTCCCAGTCTGGCGATGATCGCCACCTGGGTGGAGACGGGGAAAGCGAAAGGCGGGGTGTTTGCCGGAGAACGGGCGGGGGTCTTTGTCTTGGAAGCCGCCTCCAATGAGGAGGTAGGCCAACTGTTAGCGAGTCTACCGTTCTGGGGGCTGGTCAAGTGGCACGTCAGGCCGCTCCAGACGTGGCGATCCGCCATAGAGCGGGATCGGAGCGTCGTCCAACACCTCAAGGCGAAGGGGAAACCGTAAGGACATCGGGGGCTCTGCCTGCCCCGGCGTTGCAGGCCGACCGGAATCGCGCCCATAGCTCAGTTTGGAGAGAGCAACTGACTTCGGATCAGTAGGTCGGGGGTTCGAATCCCTCTGGGCGCGTTTTTGTATTTCAAGCACGTGGAAACCCACGTTCGCCCTTGCCCGGAAAGGACAGAGACGATGTCATGCGTACGGATCGGAGTGGTCGGTTGCGGCGCGATCGCGCAAATCCAGCATCTCCCCCATCTGAAGGAACTCCGCGACCGGTTCGACTTAGCGGCGGTCTGCGATGTCTCCCGTCGATTAGTTGAGTTCATCGGCGACCTGTACGGCGTCCCCCACCGGTTCACCGATTACCGCGAGATGCTGAACGCGAACTTAGATGCAGTGCTGCTGTGCTTCGCCGATCCCAAGACCGAAGTCGCAGTCGCCGCCCTGCGCGCGGGAAAACACGTCTTCATCGAGAAACCAATGTGTTTCTCCGTCCAGGAGGCCGACCGCATCCTCAACGCGGCTCAGACATCCGGGAAGACCCTGATGGTCGGCTACATGAAGCAGCACGACCCCGGCTATCAGTACGCCCTCACGCAGGTCCGCCAGATCCCCGACATCCGGTTCATCCAGGTCAACCATCTCCACCCGAGCAACGATCTCCACCTCAAAGAATTCACCCTCTACCGGTTCGACGACGTGCCGCAGGAGGCGATCGAGCACACCAGCCAGTCGCGCGAGGCCGCCGTGCGAGAGGCGATCGGGGAGGTGTCCGACGAGACCCGCCGGGTGTTCTTCCTCCTGTCGGGGAGCATGATCCATGACATCAGCAGTCTCCGTGGGATGTTCGGTCCGCCCGCCCGCGTGGTCAGCGCGGAGGTGTGGCGCGACGGCGGGTGCATCACGACCGTCTTCGCGTACGACGGCGACAAACGGTGCGTGGCCACCTGGACCGACCTCCCCGAACTGTGGGACTTCCGTGAGACCTTAGAGGTGTACGGTGGTGCGCAACGGGTCATCATCCGGTTCCCCACCGGGTTCGCCCGCGGGACTCCCTCCCCGGTGATCGTGCAAGGGATGGAAGAGGGGAACATTCCCTGGAAGAAGGAAGTGATCGTCAATACTCAGAATTCTTTTAAGCTGGAATTGATCCACTTCCATGAGTGCATCGTCAATGACACACCCCCACTGACGGATGGAGTCGGGGCGCGGCACGACGCGGCGCTCGTCCGGGAGATCGTCCAGACGTACCTCAAAACAACGTTAGCACGTTGACGCGTTTGAACGTTAAAAACAGGAAGGGATGCGAACAATTCGATGAAACTTCTCTTCTGTACACTGACGTTACGTCCTTATCTGGAGCCGGCATCACGGGAGCGGGGCATCCCGTCCCCGGATGAACGGAGGCGGGTGTGGGACTGGCTCGTCGCGCATGGGTTCGACGGGATCGACCTCGGCGAGACATGGCTAAACTTCTACGATGCCCCGGACGATGAGCTGGTCGCGGTCGGCCAGGAAGTCCGGGACCACGGCCTGGCGATCGGGGCGGTGACTGTTCTCCGGAAGATCATCACCCCGCCGGCGGATGAGCACGTCCAGATCGAGAACCGGCGGAAGCTCCGGCGGGCGGTGGAAGCGGCGGCGTTGGTCGGCGCGCCCATCGTCAACATGTCGATCTCCCCGGAACCCTGGCAGGTGAAGGTGCGGGAGCAGGACCTGCGCGGCCAGGCGGACCCGGTGGCCAGCAGCACACGGGCCGATGAGGAAGATTACCGCATCGCCGCGGAATTCCTGGCCTCGCTCGCTCTCGACGCGGAGCAGCAGCATATCGGACTGACGTTGGAACTCCACCAGAACAGCATCATCGACACTCCGGACAGGATGCTCCACCTGCTTCGTCACATCGACCATCCCAACGTGAAAGTCAACCCCGACCTGGGGAATTTCTACTTCGCCTTTGCGACCCCTCCCTGCTCCTGGGAAGATGCAGTGACCCAATTGGCCCGGCACACCGACTTCTGGCACGTGAAGAACATTCAACGGGTGTACGTCGAGTCCGAAGACCGGGCGTACCTGATCAACGCTCCGCTCGACCAGGGGATGATCGACTACCGCCGCGCGTTGCGGATGATGGCGGCGCAGGGGTTCGACGGGTGGATCAGCATCGAGATGGCGGGACCGGGCGATCCGTTCGCGTGCATTCTGGCGGGGAAGGAGTATCTGGTGGGGTTGCTGAGGGAGATAGGAAAGACGTAAACACTGCTCTCACGAAGCCGTGGAGGGAATGATGAGCGAAACGGTCCGTGACGACCAGCAGGTCAGCGACCTCTCCGTCCCGCCTCAGCCCGGCCTGCTGCGCCGCGTGCAGGGCGGGCTTTCCCTGTTAGGGCCGGGGATTGCGGTCGCGGCCACGGGTGTGGGGGCCGGTGATCTGATCTCCAGCACGACGGCTGGCGCGCAATTCGGTACGCTGCTGCTCTGGTCTGCCCTCTACAGCGCCGTCCTCAAGTTCGTCCTCAACGAAGGGGTCGCCCGCTGGCAGCTCGCCACCGGCACCACCCTCCTCGAAGGGTGGGTGGAACACCTCGGCCGGCCGGTTCAGTACTACTTCCTCCTCTACCTGATCGGATGGTCGTTCTTAGTCGGCGGTGGGCTCATCTCCTCGTGCGGGCTGGCTGCGCACACGATGATGCCTGCGCTCTCGGTGAACACATGGGCAATCCTGCACTCGGTCGTCGGTGCGGCGATTGTGTTGTGGGGGCGATACAGTTTGTTCGAGCGGATCATGAAAGTGCTGATCGGTGTGATGTTCTTTTCGTTCCTGATCTGCGCATGGGCGCTGCGTCCGGGGTTCATCACGCTCCTCCGTGGCCTGGTCATCCCGTCCATCCCGGCCGGCTCGGTGAAGTCCATCCTGAGCGTCATCGGAGGGGTAGGCGGCAGCCTGACGATCCTGTGCTACGGGTACTGGATTCGGGAGTCAGGCCGCGCAGGTGCCGGATGGCTCCGTGGCGTCCGCATCGACCTGGGGTCTGCCTATAGCCTGACCGGCTTCTTCGGCGTCGCGGTCATGGTGCTGGCCGCGCAGGTGCAGCCTGAGGTGGTGAAAGGGTCGGGCATCGTCCTGGGGCTGGCCGACCGGATGGTAGATGTCCTGGGTCCGACAGGCCGCTGGGCGCTCTACGTCGGCTTCTGGGGGGCGGTCGTGACCTCATTGCTGGGCGTCTGGCAGGGCATTCCCTACATGTTCGCCGATTTCGTCGCCTTGATGAAGCGGCTCAGCGTCGAGGAGCGGGCCGCGCTGGTCAGCTCACAATCCCCCTACTACCGGGCGTTTTTGTTCTTTCTTACGGTTCCCACGATGCTTCTGCTGACGTTCGGCAGGCCGGTGACGGTCGTGCGCGTGTACACGATCGCTGGCGCGCTGTTCATGCCGTTCTTAGCGGCCACTCTGCTGTACATGAACTCCCGGCGCGCCTGGGTCGGCAGCCTGCGCAGCGGCTGGGTGACGAACGTGTTGCTGGTGATGGCCCTTGCGGTCTTTGCGTACCTCAGCATCAACGGGGTCGTGGAAGGCGCAGGGAATTGAAGCAGTGACGAGTAAAACTCGGGGTACGGGATTCGGGGTACGGGATTCGGGAAGGGCAGGACAATAAACAGAACCGATCTCTCTGGTGTCATTCCCGCGAAAGCGGGAATCCATCTCTGGAGTTCCCACTCATGAACGATAATCTCAAGACTGCGATCGATCACCTTTCCACGTACGGCTATTGTCTGCTGGAAGACCGGATTCCGGCAGAGATGGCCCGGAGCATGGCGGAACGGTTCCTCGAACTGCACGCCGACCCCAAGAACAAGTCCTACATCAGCGGCGACGAGCACTATCAGACGTTTTTCGGGATGATGAACTTCGACGATCGTGTCTGGGCGTGTGCCAGTCATCCGGATACAGTCGCCATCGCACGGCACTTTCTGGGACCGACCTGCCGCGTCGTCGAGGCGTGCTCCAAGCCCACCTGGCCGGGCGCGCCGCCTCAGGGCCTGCATGCGGATTCTGCCGGGAATTTCGCGCAGGTTCCCGATGTGCCGTGGATGGTCAACACCATCTGGATGCTGACGGATTTTACCGTCGAGAACGGGGCGACGGGCGTCGTCCCGATGAGCCATCGCTCGCGGATGAAAGGCCCTCCCCCGGACCTCACTCTGGACAGCCCGCTCATCAAGCCGATCACCGGCCGTGCTGGCTCGGTGATGCTGTGGCACGGTGGGCTGTTTCACATGGCCCGCGGCAACACGAGCGGCCAGATTCGTGTCGGCCTCAACATCGCCTACTACCCGCGCTGGTTCAACAACTGGGTCGAGGGCGGCCATCAGCCAGTCTGGCCGGAGACGTACGTGCGGATGCCGGATGAGATGAAGCGGCTGTGTCCCGGCCTCCGTGGCCGCAACCGCGCGGAGATGTACGAACAGTAACAGGGATAGACAGGATAAACAGGATTAGTCCCATCCTGTCCATCCCTGTCGCAAAGGCTCCTTGCCCATGACACGCACGATCGGGGTTGGCATCATCGGTATGGGATGGATGGGGACGGTCCACAGTCGCTCGTACCTGCAGATTCCGGTGCGGTTTCCGGAGAGCGGCCTGTGTCCTCAGCTCGTCATCTGCGCCGATGACGCCGAGGCGCGCGCACGCGGCGCGCAAGAGATGTTAGGGTTCGCGCGGTCCACGACGGACTTGCGACAGGTCATCGCCGACCCGGACGTGGAAGTGGTGAACATCACCACGCCGAACAACATGCACGTGGAGATCGTACGAGCTGCCGCCGCCGCAGGCAAGCACATCTTCTGCGAGAAGCCGGTCGGTCGTTCCCCCCAGGAAACCGCTGAGATCGAGCACGTGGCGCACCAGGCCGGGGTGCTGACGTGGGTGGGGTACAATTACCGCTGGGCGCCCGTCGTGCAGTACGCGCGGCAATTGATTCAGGAAGGAAGACTGGGCAGGCTGACGCACTATCGGGGCCGGTTCTTCGCCGGGTACGCCAGCAACCCGCATGGCGTCCTGTCGTGGCGTTTCCAGCGCGACCTGGCCGGACTGGGCGCGCTGGGCGACCTGATGTCGCATGCCGCCGATATGGCGCATCTGATCGCCGGGCCGATCGACCGGGTCGTCGGCAACCGCGAGACGTTCATCGCAGAGCGCCCGATGGCGACGCCGGGGGAGGGGACGCACTTTTCGGTCAGCACCGGCGGCCCAACCGCGCCGGTCACGAACGAAGACTACGTGGGGGCGCTGGTGCGATTCCAGAACGGCGCACATGGGACGCTCGAAGTGTGCCGGGTCATCCAGGGCCCACAGTGTCAGATGGCGTTCGAGGTCCACGGGACAGAAGGGGCGATCCGCTGGGATTTCGAGCGGATGAATGAGCTGCACCTGTACCGCGCTGACGGGGAGGACGCACAGCACGGCTACACGCGCATCATGAGCGGTCCGGCGCACCCGTTCCACGCCCACTTCAACCCCGGCCCGGCGGTCGGTCTTGGGTATGACGATCTGAAGGTGATCGAAGCGTATCAGTTCCTCCAATCCATCGCGAACGGCCGGCAAGGGGAACCCGGGTTCGCTGAGGCGCTGGCCGTGGCGAACGTCCTGGCCGCGATCGAACGCTCGTGGGACACGCAGCGGTGGGAAGAAGTCCGGTCGCTCAAAATCAGTGACAAGTGACGAGTGGCGAGTGACGAGTTAAAAACAGAATGGATTCCCGCTTGCGCGGGAATGACGGACAATACTAAGCGAACTGGTCTTACTTGTCACTCGTCACTTGTCACTCATAAGGAATCTTCGCCATGCCTACTTTCACAGTCGCCCTCGTTTCTGGCGGGAACAACATCCCCGATTGGGTCTCCGAGGCGATCGCGCGGGAAGGGATCGAGTTCGTCGTCGCGGAATGCACGACGCGTGACGAGCTGGCGCGATACGCGGGAGATGCGGACGTCGTCTGGCTCAACGGCGGGAGCCGCATCCTGACGGCGGAGAACCTGGACGCGATCCCGCGTTGCGGGGCGATCATCCGGACCGGCAGCGGCACAGACAACGTCGCCGTGGCGGCGGCGACGACGCGGGGGATCATCGTCGCCAATACTCCGCGAGTGTCCGAAGAAGAAGTATCGGATCACGCCATCGGACTGATGTTCGCCGTCGTCCGGCAGATCGCCACGCAGGACCGTTTCGTGCGCGACGGGACGTGGGACGCGCTCCGGGCCTGGCCGCTCTGGCAGATACGCAAGAGAACTCTGGGACTGATCGGGTTTGGACACATTGCGCGGTGCCTCGTCCGGAAGATGAGCGGGTTTGAGCTGACAGTCCTGGCGTACGACCCGTACGTCAGTCACGACATGATG
>JACQVL010000022.1 GCA_016209865.1 Candidatus Latescibacterota bacterium
AGGAGAATTTCTGCTCCGCTATCAGACCCCCAGCGGCGGGTTCTATGCCCTCGACGGTGAAACGCCTTTTCTGGAACCGGTTTGCACCGCCTGGGGAGGATTGGCGATGCTGGCAACAGGATGTGTTGCGCCAGCCCGCCGCGCTGGCGACCTGCTGGTGAACCTGGTGGCGGCCCAGCCCGATCCGGGGCGGTTCTACTTCCGGATGGACGTGGAGGGCCACATCATCACAGATGTCCCTGCCGGATCTGAGTTGTTCTACTACGTGGATACCGCGCGTCCCAAACAGATCTACTTCAACCCGGGGATCGCTTTGATCTATCTAGCGCATCTCTACCGCGCCACCGGGGAGGAGCGCTACTTGAACGCCAGCAGCGAGATATTCCGCTTCACCCAGCGCTGCGCCGACGATGTGTACCGTTTTCCGCCGAGCGGAAAACTGGGTCTGGGCTGTGCGCTGCTCTACGCGATTGCTGGGACTCCTGCGGCTCGCCGCGCTGCGGTTTGCGTGGGGGACTACCTCATCGAGACCCAGACCGTAGAAGGGTTCTGGCGATTGCCAGAGGAAGAACTCTACGCTTCCATACAGAACAAGGAGAGCTTTGAGGTTCACCTGGACCTCTGCTCAGAATTCAGCACCTTTCTCATGGAAATCGCTTCCTTGTGCTAACCATCAGGAAGGCAGGAGCGGAGCCATGATATTCCCCGCCGGCGATTGGGGTACGCAGTTTCGCTGGTCCTTTGCGGACGCTGCCTGCCAGGCGGAATCCATCATCCGCCTGGTCGATTCCACCGCCGACGGAGTCTTTCTGTTCAACGCCCAGCCCTATACCCTGGCTGCGGTGCTGGAAGGAGCGCAGCAATAGGACATGCCTCAGTTCGAGAGGGGGCCATCTCCCCGCCTCTGTCCCGCCTAGCCTGGTGCGCCGCAGCGACAGCAGCGTGGACCTCATGGTCGCCAGTGGCCGTGGCCGGGGCGGGGAAGGGCCGCCTTACTATCCGCGCGAGGCCCCGCTGTTCATCGCGGCGCGGGACCTGGCCCCGGAAGAATTCTTCGCCATGGCAGAGCGGGCACAGATCGTGCCAGAAAAATAAGGAGCAGGGAGAGACTTCGTGATCGGCGCGGCACCTCAGATCGAAGGGCACATGAGGCAATCCCACTGAATGAGGAGAGACCCATGAAAATCAGGGAGGTAAAAGTATTTCCAGTTAGGGAGTTCGTGTACGTCAAGGTTATCACCGATGAAGGATTGCACGGGATCGGGGAAGCTTCGCTCAGCGGTCGGTCCCTGGCGGTGGTCGAGGCCCTGGAACATCTAAAACCCCTGTTGATAGGCCAGGACGCGACCCGGATCGAGTACCTCTGGCAGGACATCTTCCGGGGCACCTTCTGGCGCGGGGGCCCGGTCCTGCAGTCGGCGCTGGCCGGCATCGACATCGCCCTGTGGGACCTGGCCGGGAAAGCCCTGGGCGCGCCGACCTACCGTCTCCTGGGCGGGGCAGCGCGGGACCGGGTGCTGGTCTACCGGCATGTGGGCGGACAGACCCCGGAAGAGTTGATCGAGAACTCGCAGCGCCTGCTCGCAGAAGGCTGGAGGGTCTTGCGGATCTCGCCCATCGATGGGATCGAAGGCGGGTTTAATCCCAAGCGAGCAATCCTGCGCGGCGTCGAGCATTTTTCCGCCCTGCGCCGGGCCATTGGGGAAGAAGTAGAGGTGATCTTCGAGGTCCACACCCGCCTGACGCCGATCCGGGCCATCGAGTTGTGCAATGCCATCGCGGATTGCCGTCCCTTCTTCGTCGAGGATCCGATCCGCTCCGAGAATCCCGCCTCCTTCGCCACCCTGCGCGCCCACACCGATGTCCCCATCGGCACTGGAGAGCAGTTGCATACCAAATGGGCCTTTCGCGAGCTGATCGAGCAGGAATTGATCGACTATCTGCGGGTGGACATCTGCCACACCGGCGGGATCACCGAGGGGAAGAAGATCGCGGCGCTGGCTGAAATGCACTACCAGGAACTCGCCTGCCACTACACTGCGAGTCCGGTGAGCACTGCGGCCATGCTGCATCTGAATCTGTCGGTGCCCAACTGTGCGGTGCAGGAGTATGCGCCGCCAGCTGCGTACATGAGCGAGGTCATCGAGCACGATTTGAAGACCGAGGCGGGGTATCTGCTCTGTTCAGAGTCACCCGGCCTGGGGGTCGATTTGAACGAAGAGGCGGCCGCGGCCTATCCCCATGTGCCGGGCGAACCACCGCACTGGCGGCGGGAGGATGGGGCCGTGCAGGACTGGTGAGGCGTGGGTGAAGTGGAGTCCCTTTCAGGCCTGGCTGAGCGCAGGAGGCCCGCATGAACTGGAATCCAAATAACTTCAGTTCGAAAGGAGGAGAAGAATGGAGAACCTTTCAAGAGACCCCTCTGCTTCCATCCTCGTCCGGAGCGCCCCCTTTCCCGGCCTGTGCTACATCTCCGGGCTGACCCTCTACGATGAAGCGCTGATCGAGGGCCGTTGGGTCGGCCGGTACTGGACAGCAAACGGGTTTATCGAACCGGAGCGAAACCTGAAATGGGTGACGCAGAACAGTCACACTCCTGACAGCATCATCGGGCTTGATCTGCATGCGTTCGGACTGGAGATGGACGGCCAATCGCTCCACTTTGGCTGGGAGCTTGAGGGGATTCACCAGGGGCCACCTGGCAAGACGGGCGTGTGCCGCTCGGTTGCCCACTTGCGTAGCCGTCTCCGCCCGGTCATGCTCTCCATCCATACAGAAGTGGACGGCACCGGGTTTCTGCGACGATGGCTGGAGGTGAAGAATACGGGCGACAGCCCCTCTGCACTCAGCGCAATCTGGCCGTGGAGCGGGCTACTGGCCCGTGTGACCAACTGGCGGGAGACACTCGGCCAGGACGCGCCCGTGTTTATCGTGGGCTCTATGGCGGAGCGCACCTGGGGCACAGAGGGCGCGTTTGCCTGGCAGCCGTTGCCGAGCACCCCGCTCCGACTGGAGAGCCGGACGGGGAAGTCGGGGCACGGGACCCCGTTCTTCATCGTGCGGAACGAGGCCACGGGGGAACATATCGTCGGCGGCCTGGAGTGGTCGGGCAACTGGGCGATCGAGCTGACCTGTGAGCAATTCGGCTCGTCGGACGCGTTGCTGGGGTTTCGGGCCGGGCCGGTCAACCCTGGACCGCTACGGGTGGTGGCGCCCGGCGAAACGGTGACGAGTCCAACGATGCACCTGGGAATGCTCTTTACCGACCTGGACGGCGCAGTGCAGGCATGGCATGCCCACCTGCGGAAGAGCGTGCTCTGTCCCCAGCCGGAAGGGCGAGCCGGCCTGGTGGTCTACAACCACTGGAGCTACCATGAGCACGAAATGACGGAGGAGCGACTCAAGTTTGAGGTAGACGTCGGGGCGGAGATCGGCGCGGAAGTCTTCGTCGTGGACGCCGGATGGTTCGGGAATATCAACACCAACTGGTGGACGACGGTCGGGGATTGGACGTGCGGAAATCGGCTCCCTGACGGACTGGAGCCCGTCTTCTCCTACGCGCGCCAGAAAGGGCTGCTCTGCGGTCTGTGGATGGATGCGGAACGCCTGGGCTCCGAGAGTCAAGTCGCCAAGGAACACCCGGAATGGCTGCTCACGCGGTACGGGACGCCGACCGGCTCCGGGGATCTGGACCTGACGAACCCGGACGCGCAGGCGTGGCTGGAGGCGCAGATCGTCGGGCTCATCGAGCGGTACGGCCTCGACCTCTTCCGTCTGGACTATAATACCACTCCCTATGAGGGTGGGCAAACGCTCCGTGACGGGTACATGGAGAATTCCCAGTGGCGGCATTACGAGTTCGTCTACAGCCTGTACGACCGGTTGAAGCAGCGGTTCCCTTCATTGATCCTTGAGAATTGCGCGGGCGGTGGCGGGCGGACGGACCTCGGTCTGGCCAGTCGCTTCCATCATACCTGGATTACGGACTGGCAAATCCTGCCGCGAGCCATTCGAATTCTGAACGGGATGACGCTCGCCCTCCCGCCAGAGCGAGTAGACCGGAACTCTGGCGTCGGACAGAACGCCCATGTTCGGGGAGCCCTGGACACACAACTCCGTGCGACGCTGTTCAGCCACTGCACTCTGACCGGAATCTATCCCTCGCCCGGCGAACGAAACCCAGAGCACGTCCAGCGGGTCCGGCATGCAGTCGATCTCTACAAGCACTTCATCCGGACGTTCCTCTCGACCTGCCGGGTGTATCATCACACACCCATCCTCGCCGGTCGGGAGCCGCGGGGATGGTGTGTCTGGGAGTACGTGGCGGCGGATGCGTCACGGGCGGTCATCGGTCTGTTCCGCCTGGCAGGCGCGGCTGAGACCGGGTACCATGTGTCTCCGCGCGGCCTGGACCGTCAGAAGCGTTACCGCATTACCTTCGACAACGAAGGGACAACGATCGAAAAAGATGGGGATACACTAAGACGTGATGGACTCTCTGTCTCTATCGGTCATGCGTTAGGGTCTGAATTATTGCTGTTGCAGGCGGTGTGAACATGTTTATGGATTTTTACTGATGGGAGCAGGGAGCGGCGGGCAGCTTCTCTGCTCTGTCGCTGTCGATGTACGTGGGTGAAAGGTAAAAAAGGGGCGTGCGGCGATGTCGATCACGAACAGTGCATGGGTACAGAAGGGATTCCAGGACTTCATCCGGGGGACATTCGAGGATGGAGGGAGTAACCTGTACGTCAATGCAAACGGCATCATCGAGATGATTCACCGGACAGACGTGAACCACGACGGGTATGTCGATATCATTCTGCCCAATTCTCACGGGTATATTGAGCGAGGGCCGACGTGGGTCTACAGAGTGGGGGCCGGGGAAGGGAAAGACTGGGAGCGCCGGGAGCTGCCGAACGATAGCGGGTGGATGAGTCGCATCGTGGATGTCGATGGGGATGGGTTCCCCGACCTGATCGTCGTGAATGGTGAAAACGGCGTCACGTCTGAGTTGATGTCGTACGTCTACTGGGGTGGTCCCAACGGGCTGACCGGTGAGCGAACAGAACTCCCGACCGTAGGGGCCTACGATGTGGCGATCGTTGACGTGAACCGGGATGGGTACCTGGACCTGATCTTTCCTTCCGCCTGGGTTGATCATCACAACCCCGGACGCCCCAGACTCCTTCACGTCTATGTGCAGACCGGGGCGCGTCAGTTTGAGGACGCCTCGGAGCGGTACGGGTTGAGCGGGGTGGCTGCGGTGTCGGCGGCCTCTGCCGACCTGAACGGCGACGGGTGGCCTGACCTGGTGATCGCAAACTACCGGAGTGAGTTTGATTACGACACGGATTCCTTTGTCTACTGGGGAACGGAGGATGGGTTTGATGTCGAAGCCCCCTTACGTCTCCCGACCCATTGCGCCCTGAGGGTCCTACTCGCCGACCTCGACAGTGATGGCCGTAAGGAGATCATCTTCTGCGGGGGTGATCAGGTCATGATCTACTGGAACGATCGGGGCACATTCACCCCTGATCACCGCACGACCATTGAGACGAAGGGGTTCAGCACGATGTTCTGCCTGGGAGCGATGAACGCTGCTGCTGCCGATCTGGATCTGGATGGGCGCAACGAGTTGGTTCTGGCGACCGAAGACGGGGTGCAAATCCGCTCTTCGAGCGATCTGCAGAAGGTACACACGTTTCTTCCCCTGGGATACGCCTCGTGGGTTCACGCCGCAGACCTGGATGAGGATGGCCGGCCGGAACTGATCGTCAGCAAGTATGACGACCGGATCACCTACGAGACGGAGTCGATGATCTTCTGGAATGGAGCGGAGGGGTTTTCCACCGACAGGGTGAGCCGGGTGCCCACCGCCGGCGCGATGGGCTGCACAGCCGGTGATCTTGACGGGGATGGTCGTCCGGAGGTGGTCTTCAACAACACCATGCTCGGCCCGTCCCAGTTCTACAAAGATTTCCCGATTTACGTCTATCTGGGGAGCAAGGATGCCGTCTACGGCGTCCACCGCCGGCTGGAATTGCCCTCCGGAGGGGGGAGCACTGCCTGCGTGATGGCCGACCTCGATCTGGACGGCTACCACGATCTGGTCATCACGACACCAGAGGGAATCCGCATCTTCCCGGGTAGCCCGGACGGCCCCAGGTCCGACCGGTCTATTGACCTGCCCGTCCGTGGTGGACCTGTAATGCAGGTCCATGTGGCCGACTTCAATCGGGATGGCTATCTCGATCTGCTCGTCTCGGTGCAGACGTACGATGACCGTCCCGAGTCGATGGCCGATTCCTCGGTCATCTTCTACGGGTCGGCCGGAGGGTTTTCGACCGACCGAACCGAGGTCCTGCCGACTTACAGCGCCGGCCAGGCACATCTGGCCGACGTCAACCGGGATGGGTACCTCGACATTGCTATGGGGGATAAACGGGGGTATGTCAGGATCTTCCTCGGTGGGCCTGACGGCTATTCCCCCGAGCGCGTCTGGAAGATTCCGCTCAATTTTACCCTGATAGGCTCGCTCAACACCGCCGACCTGAACAAGGACGGATGGCTCGATCTGATCGTCGGTATCCTGAGCCACTACCAGCGGGAACGGGGAACCTTTTTTATCTTTTACGGGGGGCCGGAGGGGTTCGATCCCGGCAACAGCCAATGTTACGTCGGGGGATACTCTCCCCACCAGATCAGTATCGCCGATTTCGATCGCGATGGGAACCTGGACCTGCTCGTGGCGGCCTATTCGTCAGATCTCACACGGGTCTTACCGGCCCAACTGTTCCGGGGGAACGGCCGGATCATCGACCTCGATCATCCCCTCGACATTCCGGCCGATTCTGCCTCCCACATCACGGCCATCGACCTGAACCGCAACGGCTACGTCGATCTGATTGTGGCCTGCCACCGCAATGACCTGGGGCATCAGGTCGATTCGCTGATCTACTGGAATGGGCCTGCCGGGATCTCCCCAGAACGGACGACACCGCTGCCCGGGATGGGACCTCACTGGATGACCATCAGAGATCACGGGAACGCCTACACCCGGGAGCCGGTGGAACACTACATCTCACCGGCGTTCGATTTGCAGGGCCGGATGCCCGCCTCGATTTCCTGGGATGCCTCTGTCCCCCCGACGACGCAACTGAAGTTCCAGTTGCGCTGGGCGAGCAACAGAGAGCATCTGGAACAGGCCGAATGGCAGGGGTCAGGAGGGGAGGGGACGTACTACGAACGCTCGGGGGAAGCGGTACAGCATGTCCCTCTGACAGCGCACTGGCTGCAGTACCGGGCGAGGTTTGTCTCTCTGTATGACTGCTCCTCACCCCAGTTGCAAGAGGTACGTGTCGACCTTCAATAGTAGTGTGTCAAAGGAGGGGCGTATGCCCACGACCAGCATCGCTCACTATCGCTATCTTTTCCCCAGGAGCCCAGACTATGTTACCCAAAGAACGAGTCATCCGGGCGTTGAACCATCAGGAACCCGACCGGGTGCCGACGGGTGAAATCGGCATCGACTATCCCATCACGGAGCGCGTGCTGGGACGGGAGACGTTCTACCGGGCGAAATGGAAAGAGATGATTGCCCTGTGGGACGGGAGACGGGATGAGGTGGTGGAGAGCACCAAACGGGACCTGGTCGACCTGGTGCGAAAGTTGGAGCTGGACTTTGTCCCGGTCTTTTTTGTGCCGCCCAAGGGCCACCGGCCTCAGAAGCCCAAATTTCTCGATACGTATACCTGGGAGGACGAGGTCGGCCGCATCTGGAAGTTCTCCCCTGAATCAGAAGGCTGGCCGCTATGCATCCAGGAGGTCGACGTCAGCCTGGAGGAGATCAAGGTTCCTTCCACGGTCGAGATCGACGAATCCGAACTGGAACTGGTGCGGTACGTCGTCAACGAGCTTGGGGACACCCACTTCATCCTGGGACGGGACGCTGACGGCACATTCCCCTGTCCCGGCGGCATCACCAGCTTTCTCCTGAAGATGATCGCCGAGCCTGAGTTCGTCAGCAAAGCCATCCAGGCGAGCACGAAAACCGCCATCGCACGGGGCAACGCGCTCATCGAGGCGGGGTGTGATGGGATTCTGATGGGGGCCGACTATTGCGAGAACCGGGGGCCGATGATGTCCCCCCACCATTTCAGAGAGTACATCTTCCCGTCCCTGAAGGAGCACTGCACCGCGTTTCACAAGGCTGGGGTCTGGGCGATCAAACACACCGACGGCAACACCTGGCCGATCATGGACATGATGCTCGAGGCGGACATCGACGGGCTGCACGGCATCCAGACGACCGCCGGGATGGACATGAGAGAGCTCAAGGAAAAGGTGGGGGACAGAATCGCCTTGTGGGGGGCGATCGACTGTGACCTGTTGATCCGGGGGACGGAAGAAGCGGTGGCCCGGGAGGTGGAGTACGACATCACGTCTGCAGGGCCGGGGGGTGGACTGATCGTGACATCGGGGAACACGATCATGGTAGGAGTCAGATACGAGAACTACATGGCGATGTTGAAGACGGTTCGAGACAAGGGCCGGTACCCGATTTGTGCTTGACGTGAATGAATTGAGTGGCGAGGAGAGAGGAGTTGAGGATGAATCAGAAAGAGCGAGCGATCGTACGAGACCTGGCCGAGCGTGTGGCCGAGGTCGCCAGTCTGCCCATCATGGCCGAACGGCGGGCAATGTGGAAACGCCACAACCGGCTTGAGCGCGTCCGCCCGATGATCTTAGTGTTCCCCGAAGGCGCCTGGCGCGAACTCTTGCCCCAGTCCGCATTGCAGTGTGAAGACCCCATCGCACGAGCGATGGAATGGACGTTCCGGAGCCGGCTGTACTACCACGATCATTTCTACGACGATACGGTCATCGAAAAGGAGTGGGTAGTGAATAAGGTGGTCACCTCGACCGGCTGGGGACTCGACCTCAGGGAGGTCCCAAGCCACGATCCCACCGGGGCCTGGGGGTTTGATCCGGTCATCAACACCCCGGATGACCTCAACAAGCTCCGGTTCCCTGAGATCCGGTATGACGAGGAGACGACCCGGCGAAATGACGAAACGGCCCAGGAAGTCTTCGGCGACATCCTGGACGTCAAACTCAAAGGGATCAGCCACGTCTCCTTTCATCTGATGAACCTCTACACCCGGCTTCGGGGCCTGGAGCAGGTGCTGTACGATATGTATGAAAACTCCAGCATGCTCCATGAGGCGATGGCATTCCTGGAAGAGGGACACCGTCGCATCATCGAACAGTACCAACGCCTGAACCTGCTCAGCCTGAATAATGACAGTACGTACCATTCGTCGGGCGGCGTCGGGTACACCGACGAGCTGCCGCATCGAGAGGACGGGTTTGATCCCGACCACGTTCGGCCCTGTGATATCTGGGCTTCTGCGGAGGCCCAGGAGATGGACCCGGTCTCCCCGGAGATGCACGAAGAATTCATCCTGCAGTATGAAAAGCGCCTGCTCGAACCGTTCGGGCTGAACGGCTACGGCTGCTGTGACGACCTCTCGCGGAAGATGGATTACGTGTTTCGAATCCCCCACATCCGGCGCATCTCCATCGCCCCCTGGGCCGACGTGGACGTGAGCGCGGAACGCCTCCAGGGCAACTATATCTTCTCCTGGAAACCCAAACCGTTTCACCTCGTCGGCACGTTCGACGCGCAAAAAGTACGCGACTACATCACGCATACCCTGGATGTCACCCGCGGGTGCGTGATCGAGATGATCCTCAAAGACACCCACACGTGCGAGCATCATCCGGAACGGTTTACCCAGTGGACGGCGATCGCGCGTAAATTGGTCGAACAGTACTGAAAGGAGCCTCAGAGCCTCCCATGATCCGTGATCTGACCGATCACCGACCACCGGCCACCGATCACCGACTTTGAAAGGAGCAGAGTCATGTCGCACACG
>JACQVL010000274.1 GCA_016209865.1 Candidatus Latescibacterota bacterium
AATCGTCCGGGGAGCTGGTGGAGACCGTGGTGCTGTCGACCTGCAACCGGAGCGAGATTTACGCCACGACGAACGGGGCCGCCCCGGACCCGAGGCCGGGGGAGACGTGGTTCTACCAGATCCACGGTCTGTCGGACGGGGACCTCACCCCGTATCTCTACCGACTGACGGACGAAGCGGCCATCCGCCATCTCTTCCGGGTCGTGTCCAGCCTCGATTCGATGGTCGTGGGGGAGCAGCAGATTCTCGGCCAGGTGAAAGAGGCTTACCTCCGCTCGCTCGAAGAGCAGACGACGGGCGTCATCCTGAACCGGCTGTTCGAGCGGGCGCTGGAGGTCGGGAAACTCGTCCGCGAGACGACCGACATCGGGGTGGGCGCGGTGTCGGTCAGTTCCGTGGCGGTCGAGTTGGCGAAGAAGATCTTCAAAGACCTGGGCCGGCACACCGCGATGCTCATCGGCGCCGGAGAGACGAGCGAGCTCACCGCCCGGTACCTGGTGGAGAACGGGATCAAAACGGTCATCGTGGCCAACCGGACGCACGAGCGGGCGGTCGAATTGGCGGAGCGGATCGACGGCCGGGCGGTCCGGTTCGAGGAAGCCCGTCGGTGGATGACCGAGGTGGACATCGTCATCAGTTCGACGGGCGCACCGCATTACATCCTGAGCCGGGATGAGATGGTCGAAATCATGCACGACCGGCGGAACCGGCCGATCTTCCTGATCGATATCGCCGTCCCACGGGACATCGACCCCCAGGCACGCAGTGTCTACAACGTCTTCTTGTACGACATCGACGATCTGCAGTCGGTCGTCGATGATAACGCTGAGCGGCGCCGGAAAGAGGGGATGAAAGCGGAGCGGATCATCGAGGAGGAAGTCGCCAGATTCCTCAGCTGGTACCGGGGACTGGCCGTCACTCCGACGATCGCCCAGTTGCGACAGTACGCCGACCAGGTTCGGACGAGCGAGGTGGAGCGCGCGCTGGCCCGCCTGAAACATCTCTCCGAGGCCGATCATAAGACGATCGAGCAGATGAGTCAGGCTCTCGTCAATAAACTCCTCCATACCCCCACTGTCCGCCTCAAAGCGTCGTCGGACCCCGGCCGCGAACTTCAGTACCTCCACGCCCTCCGCCATCTGTTCGGGCTGGACGAGGAAAAGCAATGAAGAGTGGCGAGTGACGAGTTAAAGAATAAAAACAATTCATGTTGGTGCCCCATTTCTCTTCTGTTTCTCTTTGTTCTTACCCGTCACTCGTCACTCATCACTTGTCACTCGTCACTTGATCTGTATGTCTCTCTCCCTCATCATCGGCACGCGCGGCAGCCAGCTCGCCCTCGCGCAGACGCGGATGGTCGCCCATGACCTCCAGGCGGCGAACCCCGGCCTGACAGTCGAGACGCGTACGCTCACGACCACAGGGGATCGGATCACGGACGCCCCGCTTGCCTCGTTCGGCGGCGAGGGGGTGTTCGTCAAGGAGCTCGAACGGGCGCTCCTGTCCGGGGAGATCGACCTGGCCGTCCACAGCCTGAAGGACCTGCCGACGACTGTGCCTGATGGCCTCGTCATCGCCGCAGTGCCGGAGCGAGCCGACGTCCGGGATGCGCTCCTCGCCAAACAGCCTGGTGGGCTGGCCGTCCTTCCCGACGGGGCGCGCATCGGGACGAGCAGTCCGCGGCGGCGGGCGCAGTTGCTCTCCCACCGGCCAGACCTGCAGATCACCAACCTGCGCGGCAACCTCGACACCCGCCTCCGGAAACTCACTGAGACCGACCTGGACGCCATCGTCCTGGCTGCTGCCGGCCTCGACCGGCTGGGGTGGAGCGACCGGATCACCGAGCGATTATCTTGTGAGATTTGCCTTCCGGCCGTCAGTCAGGGGGCGCTCGCCGTCGAGACGCGACGGGATGACGACGCTATCATCGCGGCGGTCAGCCGGCTCAACCACGAACCCACTGTCACTGCCGTCACCGCAGAACGGGCGTTCTTGCGTGCACTTGGCGGGGGATGCCAGGTGCCCGTCGGCGCCTGGGCGCGGTTCGAGGGGCCGACGCTCCGGCTGGATGGAATGATCGCGCACAGCGACGGCGTCTGGCTCGTCCGGGACGCGGTCGCCGGCCGGCCGGATGAGGCAGAAGAGTTAGGATCACGGCTGGCGGCGATGCTGCTGGAACGGATGCCCAAAGAGTGAACAGGGCAAAGAGGGAAAAAGTGACCGGCATCGTGTACCTCGTCGGCGCGGGGCCGGGCGACCCCGGCCTGATCACCGTCAAGGGCCTCGCCTGCCTGAGACAGGCAGACATAGTGGTGTTCGACCACTTGGCGGATGCTCGGCTCGTCGCAGAAGCCTCGCCGCATGCGGAACGCATCTCCGTCCCCTGGCAGCCCGACCGGCAGGAACGGATCAACCAGATTTTGCTGGAGTACGCGCGCGCCGGGAAGACAGTCGTCCGGCTCAAAGGTGGCGACCCGTTCGTGTTCGGACGCGGCGGCGAGGAGACGCTGTTCCTGGCGGAGCACGGCATTCCGTTCGAGATCGTTCCCGGCGTGACCGCCGCCGTCGCCGTCCCCGCGTACGCGGGCATTCCCCTGACGCATCGGGGACTCGCATCCACGATCGCCATCGTGACGGGACACGAGGACCCGGCAAAGCCAAACTCGCACATCGACTGGCAGGCGCTCGCCGCCGGCATCGGGACGCTCGTCTTTTACATGGGCGCGAAAAACCTGCCGTCGATCGTCGAGCACCTGATCGCCCACGGAAAACCAGCCGGCACCCCCGTCGCGCTCATCCAGTGGGGCACGAAGCCGTCCCAGCGGACGCTGGTCGGGACGCTGGCGGACATCGTCCCGCGAGCTCAGCAGGCCGCGTTCAAGCCGCCCGTCCTCATCATCGTCGGAGACGTCGTCCGGCTGCGGGAGCAGCTCAACTGGTTCGAGACGAAGCCGCTCTTCGGCCTCCGGGTGCTCGTTACCCGCAGCCGGGAACAGGCGGGCGATCTCTCCGGCTGGCTGGCCGCGGCGGGAGCAGAACCGGTCGAAGTCCCGCTCATCCGGATTACCGACCCGGATGACTGGATGCCCCTCGACCATGTGATCGACCAACTCAATACGTACGACTGGCTCGTCTTCACGAGCGTGAACGGGGTAGAGAAATTTTTTGATCGGCTGTTCGCCTCCGGCCGGGATGTGAGAGCGTTGAGCGGGCTGAAAATCGGAGTCGTCGGAACGGCGACGGTTGAGCGTATGCGCACATACGGGACAGTCGCAGACTACCATCCAGTACGCTTCGACGCCGATGCACTCGTCGAAGGACTCGGCCAGTCATACACGATGCGCGGCGCCCGCGTCCTGTTCCCCAGCGCCGATATCGCGCGGGAGACGGTCGTCACCGGCCTGCGCGCCCTGGGCGCGGAGGTCATGCCGGTCGTCGCGTACCGCACCGTGTCCGAGACGACCCTTCCGCCCGCCATCATGACGATGCTCGAACAGGGGGAGATTCATGTCATCACGTTCGCCAGCCCGTCTACGGTGAAAGCGTTCATGCATGTTATCGGGGAGTCGCGCGCCCTCGACCTGCTGTCCCGCGTCGTCGTCGCCTGTATGGGGCCGGTCACACAGCAGGCGGCGGAGAACGCCGGAATGCGGGTCGGGATCGTCCCGGCGGAGGCGACGATCCCGGCGCTCGTTCATGCGATAGAAGAGCATTATCATGCCTCACATCGACATCGACCCTGAGAAATGCGGTTACTGCGGTGGGTGCGTGATCGTCTGCCACGACGACGCGATCGACCTGCTCGAAGTGACGCTGACGATCTCGGACGCCTGCACCCTCTGCAACGCGTGCATCGTCTTCTGCCCGGTCGGCGCGCTGGAGATGGCGGATGACTGAGCAGTATGATGTCGTCGTCGTCGGAGCGGGCCCGGGCGGGTCGGTCACGGCCAAAACGCTCGCCGCCCGCGGTGTCTCCGTCCTGCTCGTCGAGAAGCGGCAGGAGATCGGAGCAGCCCTCCGGTGCGCGGAGGTGGTCGGACCTCGGCCGGAAATCCGCCGGTTTATCGAGGTCGATGAGGGCTGGGTTCTGCAAGACATCGATGAGCTGTGGCTCTTCCCGCCGGGCGGACAGAAGATCGAAAAACGCCTCCCCGGCTGCGGGGTGCTGGTCGATCGCAAGCGGTTCGATAAAGCCTTAGCCATCGCGGCAGCCGACGCGGGCGCGCGGGTGTGGACGAAGACACGGGCGACCGGATTGACGCGGGAGGATGGTCGCGTCGTCGTCACCCTCCGCCATCTCGGGACGGACCGCCGGGTCGCCGCCCGCGTCGTCGTCGGCGCGGACGGGGTGGAGTCGCTCGTCGGCCGGTGGGGCGGGATCGAGACCGCGCTGGGACTGACGGGCGTGTTCTCCGCCGTCCAGTACCACCTGACGGGGATCGACGGGCCGTCCGGAGTGCTGCAGTTCTTCTTCGGGAACGAGGTCGCGCCCGGCGGCTACCTGTGGGTGTTCCCCAAAGGCGACCGCACGGCGAACGTCGGGGTGTGCGTCTCGCCCGCCTGCCAGAAAGACCGGCGCGCGCTCGATTACCTGAACGCGTTCGTCGCCGCCCGGTACCCGGAGGCCAGCTCGGTCGAGATGGCGATGGGTGGGATTCCGATCGCGGGCCCGCTGAAGTCGCTCGTCGCGGACAACGTCGTGCTCGTTGGGGACGCCGGCCATCAGACGAACCCGCTGTCCGCTGGCGGCATCATGAACGCGATGGTCGCGGGAGCGATGGCCGCTGAGGTCATCGCGGATGCGCTCGCGCGGCGGGATGTCTCCAAAGAGAGCCTCAGCGCGTACGACCAGCGATGGCGTGAGACGGCGGGCAACCTCTACCGCTGGCATGCCCGCCTGCGCCGGCTCTACCTCAAGCTGAGCGACCGTGACCTCGACCGGCTCGGCGAGGTGCTGGCCGCGCTCATCAGAGATCGCCAGCCAGACGACCTGTACAGCATCGAGTTCGTTGCAACCCTGCTCAGGTCGATGGCCTGGATGCTACCGAAGTTCCGTTTTTTGAGGTGAACAATCATGCCGTTCTGCCCGGACTGCGAATACGAATACGAAGGCGACATCACCGTCTGCCCGGACTGCGGGGCGACGCTCGTCGAGGCGTTGACGGAGCAGCCTCAGTACATCTGCGACGAATGTAAAGAGCCCCTGCCGGGCGATGCCGCGTGGTGCTCCCAGTGTGGAACAGTCTTCATCGACACGCTCCGGTGCTTCCGTCACCCGGACACGTCCGCGCATGGCCGGTGCGTCATCTGCGGCCAGCATCTGTGCAAACAGTGCGCCGTCCGGAACATGGGACGGTATTTCTGCGAACAGGACGCGAACGTTGAGATGGTCGAAGGGTACGTCAACGTGTACACCACCGGGCACGATTGGGAAGCAGAGTTGATCAAAGGCTACCTTGAGAACGAGGGCATTCCGTGTCGAGTCTTCTCCCAGAAAGACACCTCCCGGATGTTCACCATCGGGAATTTGAGTGTCATCAAACTGCTCGTCCCACGCTCCCGGTTTCGCGAAGCGGAGATGATTCTTGCCGAGAAATTCGTCCCCTCCGGCGCCGTCCAGTATGAGTGCGAACGGTGCGGGGCGATCTGCGGGAAGGACGAGATGCGGTGTCCGAATTGTGGGGAGGAGTTTGAGGAAGAGAGGGGTCAGGGGTCAGGGGTCAGGGGTCAGTGAGGTCAGAAAATCAGGAAAATGGGAGAAGATGGGGAAATCGTATTTGCCGAGCATCTCTTTCCGGTCTTGTCTTTCCTGACCCCTGAATCCTGACCCCTGCTTTTCTGAAAGGAGTCTCCCATGCTATTCCCCATCCACCGGCCGCGCCGGTTACGCCGGACGGAGGCATTACGCCGGATGGTGCGCGAGACCCGGCTGTCCGTCGATGACCTGATCGAGCCGCTGTTCGTCTGCCCGGGACACCGGTCCCGCCAGGAAGTCGGATCGATGCCGGGCGTCTTCCGGCTGTCCGTCGATCTGTGCGTCGACGAATGCCGCCGGACGGCGGAGGTTGGGATTCCGGCGGTCATCCTGTTCGGCATCCCGGAGTCGAAGGACGCGGTCGGGTCCGGGGCGTACGCGGAGGACGGGATCGTCCAGCGCGCCGTCCGGGAGGTCAAACAGGCGTGCCCCGACCTGACGGTCATCACGGACGTGTGTTTGTGTGAATACACCGACCACGGGCATTGCGGGGTGATCCGCGACGGAGACGTGGAGAACGACCCGACGCTCAACCTTTTGACGAAGACCGCCCTTTCGCACGCCCGCGCGGGCGCGGACATCATCGCCCCGTCGGACATGATGGACGGCCGGGTCGGGACGATCCGCTGTGGGTTGGATGAGAACGGGTTTACCCAGACTCCTATTATGGCGTATTCTGCGAAATATGCGTCCGCTTACTACGGCCCGTTCCGGGAAGCCGCCGGTTCCGCCCCACAGTTCGGCGACCGGCGGTCGTACCAGATGGACCCGGCCAACGCGGAGGAGGCGCTCCGGGAAGTGGAGCTCGACCTCGACGAAGGGGCGGACATCGTCATGGTCAAGCCTGCCTTAGCGTACCTGGACATCATCCATCGGGTGAAAACCCAGTTCGGCGTCCCGGTCGCCGCGTACAACGTCAGCGGGGAGTACGCGATGATCAAAGCCGCCGGCCGGTTGGGCTGGGTCGATGAGACGCGGGTGATGATGGAGACGCTGACCGCCATCAAACGGGCGGGCGCGGATTTGATCCTGACGTATTTTGCAAAGGATGTGGCCGGATTATTGAGGGATTAGGGGGTGGGAAATGGATTCCCGCTTTCGCGGGAATGACAACAACGTGTGTTCTTCCCGAACCCCGTACCCCGAATCCCGAACCCCGAGGAGACGACGGATGAATCGATCCCGATCCCATACCCTTTTTGCGCGAGCCCAGCAACTTCTCCCCGGCGGCGTCAACAGTCCGGTGCGGAACTTCGGCCGGGTGGGCGGCAATCCGGTGTTCATGGCTCGTGGAGCCGGGTCGAAGGTGTACGACGTCGACGGCAACGAGTACATCGACTACCTCGGCTCCTGGGGGCCGCTCATCCTCGGCCACAGCCACCCGAAGGTGGTGGAAGCCCTCAAGCGGGTGTGCGAGACCGGGACGAGCTTCGGGGCGCCGACCGAGATCGAGGTGCGATTAGCGGAACTCGTTCTCTCCGCGTTCCCGTCGATCGACCACGTCCGGATGGTCAACTCCGGGACGGAGGCGACGATGAGCGCCGTCCGGGTTGCCCGCGGGTACACCGGCCGGGACCGGATCGTCAAGTTCGAGGCCGGGTATCATGGTCATGGGGACAGCTTCCTCATCAAGGCCGGGTCGGGTGCGGCGACGTTCGGCATCCCCGACAGTCCGGGCGTCCCGGCGGCATTGGCGGAGCTGACGATCAACCTCCCGTTCAACGATGCGGAGGCCGTCACACGAACCCTTTCGGAGCGCGGGGATGAGATCGCGTGCGTCATCGTCGAGCCGGTGGCGGGCAACATGGGGATGATCCCGCCGCGGCCCGGCTTCCTCCAGACGCTCCGGTCGGAGACGGCGAAGCGCGGCATCATCCTGATCTTCGACGAAGTGATCACCGGGTTCCGCGTCGCGTTCGGTGGCGCTCAGGAGCTGTACGGAATTCAGGCGGACATGACCTGCTTAGGAAAGATCATCGGCGGCGGCCTGCCGGTCGGGGCGTACGGCGGCCGGAAAGAGATCATGCAGTCGGTCGCCCCGTCAGGCGCGGTCTACCAAGCGGGCACCCTCTCCGGCAACCCGTTGGCGATGACGGCGGGGTACGAGACCTTAACGCTGCTTCAAGAACCGGGGGTGTACGAACGCTTGGAGCGGATGGCCGCCCGATTAGCGGATGGACTGCGTGCAGCGGCACAAGAGGCGGGCGTTCAGACGTGTCTCACCCGCGTCGGGTCGATGTTCTGCACGTTCTTCACGGACCGGGAGGTGTACGATTACGACGCCGCCGCGTCATCGAACGCAGAGCAGTACAGCCGGTACTTCTGGGGGATGCTCGACCGGGGGGTGTACCTCGCCCCGTCCCGACTGGAGACCGGATTTGTCTCTTTGGCGCATACGGAGGAGGATATTGAGAGGACGATTGAAGCGAGCCGGGAGAGCCTGAAGGCGGTGACGAGTGACCAGTGACGAGTAATGCCATTTCCCTATGATAACATCGCGTAGGATTGTCATTCCCGCGAAAGCGGGAATCCAGTCATTTCATCGTCCACTACCCACTGTCCGGTTTTCCCAAATCCGTCGCACCCGTTGTATCCCTTTCATCACCGCAGTCCACGGCACCTGCCACAGGTGATCGACTCCCCAGAGGTGCTGGAGAAACTGTGGAAATCCGATCAATTTGTTGTAGAAGCCATCACGGCCGATCGACTCGACATACTGCTGGTACCGGAGCCGGAGCATCGACATCGGCTTTCTCAGGTCTTCCGGGCCAGTCTTGGCCTGATACTCCATCTGCTCCGCGTTCGACACCGGGGCTTGACGCAGAGCGTGCAGCACGGACGGGGGGATTGGAGCGTCCAGTCGCTCATGCAGATAACTCAGCATGTCCCGGATCGGTAAGCTCAGACGGTGCTGTTGAGCCTGGGCGACGAGCCGGTTCCAGTCGAGACCGGGCGAATCGTTCACGATCACCATCGCGTCGACGATCCAGCGTAACGGAGGCGTCCCGCTCCATCGCGCGCCGTGCACGCACACGTGCAGCAATTGATCAGCCGGGTTCAGGACGGAGACGGGCACATCGTCAAGACGCGTCGAGATCGCCCCCGACCAGAAGTCGTCATCCGCGTGGGGCTGGCAGCAGTCGAGCAGCGCATGCCAGTGGAGGTCGCATTCATACCCGCCGGGGTCGCGGAATCCATGCGCGTGAATGGCTGACTGATACGCCTCCGTCAACGTCGCCGGGAAGGCGCGGATCGGTGTCCAGCGTAAGGCGCCCAGGACCGTGACCGCCGCGGACGCCTGGGCAGTCGGCACCAGGACGTCAAAATCCTCCATCGGCCGCAGGCCGTAATCGCGGTAATAGAGCAGGATGAGCGCCGCTCCTTTGAGTACCATCGTCTCGATCTCGGCCGCGTGGAACGCGCGGAGGAGCCCAGCCAGGCGATGGAAGAGGAGCTGGTTTTTATACCACGTGTGGCGGTAGATGCCCTTGAACCGCTGCATCAGCGGATGGTCGATGTCTTGCGCTCGCAGGTTCCGGTAGAGCAATGGCAGGAGTTGATACGACCCCGCGTCGAGGTGATCGAGGTCGAGGCCGTCGTGCCAGGCTTCCCAGGCCACGACAGCGTCTCGGCCCTGCCAAAGCACCGCTTTGACCAACAACTCCTGCTGCGGGGTCGGCCAGCAGGCGCCTTGCGATGAATTGCGGATTGCAGATTGCGGATTGCGGATTGAGAAATCCATTACCGTCTCTCTACTACCTTCACCAGGTCGTTCTGATCCTGCGTCACCGCCTGGCCGTTCCGTAGCACATACACAGATTGTGCCTCTCGCACGATCGCCAGGTCGTGACTGATCAACAGGATCGTCGGCGGAGGATCGAGCGTCTTCAGGGTCTGCATCAGTTGGCTTACCGCGGCCCGGTCGAGATGGTTGGTGGGTTCATCCAGGATGAGCAGTGTCGGCTGGCGGAGCAGCGCCCGGGCGATCGCGAGCCGTTGGCGCTGTCCCCCTGACAGCAGGACTCCGTTATCCCCCACCCAGGTGTCATAGCCGTCAGGGAGTTGGTGGATAAACTCAGCCGCCGTCGCCAGCTCGCACGCTCGATCCACTCGTTGAGCACTCACATCCGGACACCCGTACGTGATATTCTCCCACACCGTCCCTGGCAAGATCACCGGATCCTGCGTCACTACTCCGATCGAGCGGCGGAGATGCCCGATATCCAGGTCATCAAACGGATGATCATCCGCCAGGAGCTGGCCTTGCTGGGGACGATAGAACCCTAACAACAGATAGAGGATCGTGCTCTTGCCCGCGCCATTCGGCCCGACGAGCGCGACGGTCGTCTGAGGCTGAATCGTCAGACTGAGGTTCTGCAAGACGGGACGGTCTGTGTACTGAAACGAGACCGACTCGAACGCGACCTTGCCGCTCAACGCGATTCGTTTCCGGCCCGCATACGGGGGAGTGTCCTCGGTCCGCACGAGGTGGAACAGCGTCATGAGCGCTTCATTCCCCACGATGATCGAGGGGAATACCCCCCAGATCGTCCTCAGATAATTCCCCAATAACCCCACCCCGACGTAGAACGACAACAACGCGCCTATCGTCATCGAGCCTGCCATGACCGCCCGGCCCCCCACGATCAGGATGAGGAGCCCGGCCACCGTGATCATCGCATAGTGCGCTACACTGTACGCCGACTGGAGCCAGACCATCGCTCCACTGGTCACCCGCATGTCTTCAAAATGCTGGCGTTGCCGCTCGATCTCAAACGATTCGGCGGCCTGAATCCGGGTCAGGTCGATCATCTGAAGGACAAACAACATCCCCTTGCTGAAGGCCTTTTGGGACCGGCGAAAGGCGTTGATGCGCGCTTTGACCCTGCTCCCCATCGAGCGACTGACGAGGAACACCAGCGGAGCCACGCTCAACATGACGACGAACAAAAACCAGTTGAGATAGAGCAACACCCCGCTCAGGGCGAGACTGATCGCCAGGGCTGGCAGGAACTGTGCCACCAGCGCATAGCTCATCGTATCCAGACGCCCCACGTCGTGGACGATGGTCGCGTGGAGTTTGCTGCGATCCGCCTCGGTGTAATAAGCCCGCGAAAAGGTATAGAAGCGGTGTAAGAGTTCCTCGCGGAACCGCTGGATGGCGACCTTGACGATGGTGAGGGCTCGATACTGCGTCCAGAGCGTCACCCCGCTGTTGACCAGGTTGAGCCCGCACATCGCCGCGCCAGCGAGCAGAAGACGAGGGAGATTCCTGGCGGGAATGATCGTATCGAACACCCACCGCACGAGCAACGTGATGGAGACCACGATCATCACCTGCCCGCAGGAGATGCCGACGTTCAACGCCAGCGCCTTGTAGGCGCCCCGGTAGAATGTGCTGTAATACTGCCAGGCGGAGCGGTTCATGTCAACCCTGCCAGCGCCATCAGCTTCGACAAGGAATTCAGGTTCACAGAGTAGTCTGGCTTTGGAACCCACTTCGGATTGGGATGGACAGGGGCTCCGTCACTCCTGCCGATTAAATAGTAGTAATCAAGCCCAAGACAGTGGCTCAGTTCCCAGTACGTCGGTTGTGGCCACGAGGGTGAGAACAATTCGATGACTTTTGTTCCAGGACTGCAGAAGACAAGGTTCGCCAGTCCCGCGCCATGAGGCGCGATCACCACCGTGGCCGACGCGAACAAGGCCGCCTGCTCCTTGACAGACAGACCCCTCAAGACGTGTTTCTCAAACCCAAATCGTCTGAGAAAATCC
>JACQVL010000248.1 GCA_016209865.1 Candidatus Latescibacterota bacterium
AGATTCTCGTCGACGTCGAGACGCTCGACATCGATGCGTCGACGTTCAGGAAATCCCTGGCAGAGAGTAACGGCGACCCGGCGGCCGTGGGAGAGGCCATCCTGGCGGTCGTCAGGATGCGCGGGAAGCTGCACCATCCGGTCACCGATGCGGGCGGGATCTTGTTGGGACGGGTCGCCCGGATCGGCCAGGCGGTCGAAGGCCAGATTCCGCTCCAGGAGGGGAACCGGATCGTGACCTTAGCGTCGTTAGCGTGGACGCCATTGGCCCTGACTCGTATCCGGGAGATCCGGTCGGATGTCGGCCAGATCGACGTCGACGGCCAGGCGGTGCTGTTCCCCGGCAGCCTGTACACCACCCTGCCGTCCGACCTCCCTGAGCGGCTCGTCTTAGGCGTGCTCAACGTCGCCGGTGCTCCGGCGATGACGGCCAAGATCGTGCGCGAGGGCGACCGGGTCGTCGTCATCGGCTGCGGCAAATCCGGCCTCCTCTGCCTCCACCAGGCGACGCACGCCACGCGGCGGGCGGACAAGGTCATCGCCATCGACCGGTCGCCGGACGCCTGCCGACTGGTCGAGAGCCTGGGACTGGCGGATGCGACCGTCCGGGTGGATGCGACCGACCCGTTAGCCGTCCACCGGGAGGTCGACCGCCTGACGTCCGGCCTGCTGGCCGACACCGTCATCAACGTCGTCACCACGCCGGGCACGGAAGGCGGGTCGATCTTAGCGACGAAGGACGGCGGCACGCTCTACTTCTACAGCACCGCGACGAGCTTCTCCGCCGCCGCGCTCCAGGCGGAAGGACTGGCGCGGGAGATCCGGATGATGATCGGCAGCCGGTACACGAAGGGCTGGGTGGAGATGACCCTGGGCATTTTGTGGACGAACGCGGCGTTACGGCAGCACTTAGCCGCGCGGTATGAGGGAAAGGCGACCGGATGAGTCTGCTGACCCGTGTTGTGACGTTCGGCCGGATGATCAAATTTTCGCACAGCGTGTTCGCGCTGCCGTTCGCCTTAGCCGGGGCGACCCTGGCTGCCGCACGGGCCGGGATCACCTGGCAGCAGGTCGCCTGGATCGTCGTGGCGATGGTCGGGACGCGGAGCGCGGCGATGGGGTTCAACCGGCTCGTCGACCGGGAGGCGGATGCGCTCAACCCCCGGACACGCAACCGGGAACTCCCACGCGGGGTGATCGCGCCCGGGACGGTCGTCGTGTTCGTCATCGCCTCATCCCTCCTGCTCTTCATCGCCGCCTACCACCTCAACCGGCTGTGCTTCCTGCTCTCGCCCGTCGCGTTAGCCGTCGTGCTGTCCTACTCCCTGCTCAAGCGATGGACGTGGGCGTCGCATTTCGTCCTCGGCCTGTCGCTCGGCATCGCCCCGGTCGGGGCGTGGATCGCCGTCACCGGCTCGCTCGACCCGGAGCCAATGGCACTGACCCTGGCGGTGTTGACCTGGGTGGCCGGGTTCGACATCATCTACGCCTGTCAGGATTATGAGTTCGATGTGACGCACGGCCTGTACTCCATCCCGCAGCGGATCGGCATCGGCCGGGCGCTGATCGTGGCCCGAGGCCTTCACCTCATCACCCTGGCCAGCCTGCTGACCGTCAGATGGCTCTTCGATCTACATCTGATCTATCTCATCGGCGTCCTGGTCGTCGGCCTGATGCTCGTCTACGAGCACAGCCTCGTCACCGCACACGACCTGTCGCACGTCAACGTCGCGTTCTTCACGACGAACGGCATCATCAGCGTCCTCTACTTTGTGTTCACGGTCGTTGACACGTTAACACGTTGACACGTTAGCACGTTAAAACGTTAAAAGGAGCCGAAAGGGCTTACTTCTTTTACCGAACGTGCAAACGTTCGAACGTTCCAACGTGTTAACGTTCAGTGAAAAGTATGCACGACCAATCCCAGCGGATCCGCCGGATGTTCGACCGGATCGCGGCGCGGTACGACCTGCTCAACCATCTGCTGAGCGCCGGGAGTGATTTTTACTGG
>JACQVL010000251.1 GCA_016209865.1 Candidatus Latescibacterota bacterium
CCCTTCCCCTCTCCGCTTGCGGAGAGGGGAAGGGGGAGCGGGGGATGAGGTGAGGTGTGAGGGCAGGAGGCGTAGTCCAAAACATTATCTGAAAAACTATAGTACCTCAAACCCACTCACCTGAGGGAACTGAACAGCTTTGATGTAATATTCTAAGAGCTGTTGACCGTCACGCATGAATAATTTCCTCCATTCGTCCAAGCCTGACAAAGCCATGCAGTGCTGTTCGTCTTTATTCGGCTTCCATCGTACCTCATGGAGCAATCGACGAGTTGCCTGCGCCGCTGCCCGTTGATGTTTGCGTTCAGGCATTTTGAGTTTCATGGCGACCTATGGACCATACTTTCAAGTTTTCTGTTACACCAATCCCCATTCCTTCAGCACGCTCAGCAGCAGCGGCAACGGTTCCTGCCACAGCCAGTCCACCTTCAGCCAAAGTCCTTCCAGGACTTTGCTGCGAAAGATGCCGTCTTCACCGACGGGGACAGGCCGGTAGATGCCGTCGTCGCCCAGTCCATAAAATTCCGCTTGCTTGCGCAGGTAGTCAAGAAGCCAGTATTCGCGAACTCCCCCTTGCTCGTATTCGTAGAATTTCTCTCCCCGGTCGCGAGCGCGGCTCTCGGGGCTGATGATTTCCACCACCAGGTCGGCGGGGCCGTCGAGATAGGTATCCTTCAAACGGGAAAGATGGTCGTTCGCAACAAAGAGAATATCGGGAGCTCGACCGGGCAGATCAGGTCCGGTCTTCATTTGAAATGGGTCGTAGCGAACCACCCCTAACTGACGAGTATCTACAAACAGCGTAATCAACGTGAGAAGAAAACCTCCCAGGTCTGAATGTTCGCCGGATATTGGACTTATCGGTATCACCTCCCCGTTGACCCACTCCGCGTAGGTGTCTTCATCTGCCCAGGCAAGGAATTCTTCGTACGTCATCTTCATAGGCAGTGAAGGAACGGCTGGTGCCGCCAACTGTTCAGTTTTCGTCTCTTGTGCCATGATGGATCACCTCCCATCAAAGACCCGTCCGTAACGTGAGATTGTCTCAGGCTCTACGCAAACATATACGGAAGCTGTCGTCCGGCATCATCAGCAGGTCGTGAGCCGTCATCGTCGGCGTGTGTGCGATCATCTCAGCACCTCGCAAACATCCTACCTTGCCTTTTCCACCCGCACCGCGCAGAACTTGAACTCCGGAATCTTCCCGTACGGGTCGAGCGCGTCGTTCGTCAAGAGGTTGACCGCGGCTTCCTTGAAGTGGAAGGGGATGAACACGCTCCCCGGCGACACTTTCGTGGACGCCTTCGTCCGGAGGGTGATCACGCCGCGCCGGGAGGCGACCGTCACCCAGTCCCCGTCCCGGACGCCCAGTCGCGTCAAATCGTCCGGCGCGACCTCGACGAACGGTTCGGGCGCGATCTCGTCGAGCGCTTTCGTCCGGCGGGTCATCGTCCCGGTGTGCCAGTGCTGCAACACCCGCCCGGTGTTGAGGACGAACGGGTATTCGGCGTCGGGCAGTTCGTTCGCCGGGGCAAATTCCGCCGGGACGAACTTCCCCCGGCCACGGGGGAACGTCTGCGTGAAGATGATCTGCTCGTCGTGCGGCCAGATGACCGTCCGCCGCGCCATCTCGTCGTACGTGATCCCGTCGAAGAGGGGCGTGAGCGGGACGATCTCGTCCCAGACGTCGCGGGACGTTCGATACTCCCACTTTCTGACCCCTGACCCCTGACCCCTGACCCCTGCCTCGATTTCCATCATCCGGTTCGCTAAGTCGATGAGGATGTCACCGTCGATTCGCGCCTGGCCCGGCGGGTCGACCGCCTTCCGGCCGAGCTGCACCATCCGGTTGGTGTTGACGTACGTCCCCTCTTTCTCGGCGGCGGTGGAGGCGGGCAGGATGACGTCCGCAAACTCCGCCGTCTCGGTCAGGAAGATGTCCTGCACAACGAGGAAATCGAGCGCCTGGAGGGCTTTCCGTACTTTGTTCATGTTTGGGTCGGACAGGAACGGGTTTTCTCCCATCATCAACATCCCCTTGATGTCCCCGTGCAGCGCGGCGTGCATGATCTCCACGACCGTCAGGCCGGGCCTGGGGTCGAGCGGCACTCCCCACGCCCGCTCGAATTTCGTCCGGACCGCTAGATCATCCACTCGCTGGTAGCCGGGGAGGGCGAACGGGATCAGCCCGACGTCGGAGGCGCCCTGGACGTTGTTCTGGCCGCGCAGCGGGTGCAGACCCGTCCCGCGCCGGCCGATGTTGCCCGTCAGCAGGCACAACGAGATGAGGCATCGCGCGTTGTCCGTCCCGGTCGTGTGCTGGCTGATGCCCATCCCCCAGAAGATCATCGCCCGCTCCGCCCGCCCGTAGGCGAAGGCGATCCGCTCGATCATCTCACGCGGCACACCAGTGATTTTTTCCACCACGTCAGGCGGATACTGCTGTACCATCTCTCGCAGCGCTTCGAAGTTCTCCGTGCGCTCCCGGACGAACGCGTCGTCGTGTAATCCGTCCCGGAGGATGACGTGCATCAGCCCGTTGAGAAGCGCGACGTCCGTCCCCGGCTTGAAGCGGACGTAGTGCGTCGCCTGGTTCGCTAACGGAGGCCGCCGGGGATCCATGACGATGAGGGTGACCCCGCGTTTGGCCGCCTGCTTGAAGTACGTGGCCGCGACCGGGTGGTTCTCGTTCGCGTTCGACCCGATGACAAGGAGGACGTCCGCGTCGAGCGCCTCCTGGAAGATGTTCGACACCGCGCCGCTCCCGATCGTCTCCATCAGCGCGGCGACGGACGACGCATGGCAGAGCCGGGTGCAGTGATCGACGTTGTTCGTCCCGAAGACCGTCCGAATGAGTTTCTGGAAGAGGTACGCTTCCTCGTTCGTAACTTTGGCCGACCCGAACCCGGCGAGCGCGCCAGACCCGAACCGGGTTTTGATGTCCATCAGCCGCCGGGCGGAGAGGTCGAGCGCCTCGTCCCACGTCGCCTCCCGGAACGTCTCCCGAATGCGCTCGTTCCACTCGGGGGAGCGCAACGAGTCACGGAACTCTTTATAATCCGTGAAATCGGCGGACAGCGGCTGCTTCGGGTAGGCCTCATCCTTGCGGATCAACGGAACGGTCAACCGCTGCGGGTGATGAGAATAATCGAACCCGTACCGTCCCTTCACGCACAGCCGGCCCTCGGTATGGCCGTCCGTCCGCCCGGTGACCTGGACGATGGTATTATCATGGACGTGGTATGTCACTCCGCACCCGACGCCGCAGTAAGGACAGACGGAATCGACAGTTTGCACGGTCGAAGGCGCTTTCACCTGCATCAGCGGTTTGTCGATCAGCGCCCCGGTCGGGCAGTACGCCTGACATTCCCCGCACGACACGCAGGTCGATTCGCCCATCGGCTTGCCGTCGTCGAACACGATGTGCGCCCGGTGGCCTTTCTCCGCCCGGCCGATAACCTCGTTCACCTGAACCTCGTCACACGCCCGGATACACCGGTCGCACAGGATGCAGGCGTTGAGGTCGACCGCGATGACGGCGGAGGAGGGGTCGGGGGGGAAAGGACGAAGGACGAAGGACGAAGGACGAATGGAAAAGCGGGGCGAGGTGATGTCCAGTTGTTCTCCGAGCAACTCCAGCTCGCAGTCGTGCGAGCGGGCGTGCTTCGCGCAGGGGGTCGGATGCTCTGCCAGGAGCAGCTCAACGAGCGTCTTCCGCGCGCGGCGGACGCGGTCGGTGTCCGTGCGGACGACTATGCCCTCCTCGACCTGCCGGATGCACGCGGCGGGCATGACGCGGGACTTCTCCACGTCGACGGCGCAGACGCGGCAGACGGCGACCGGCCGGAGTTTCGGATGATGGCAGAGGACGGGGATGTGGATGCCCATCCCGCGTGCCGCCTCCCAGATCGTCGTATCGGCTGGCACGGCGACCGGCTGGTCGTCGATGGTGAGACGCACGAGAGGGGGTGATTGGGGTTCCATTTACGCGAACACCTCCGCTACCGTCAGCGTCAGTTCGGGCAGCACCTCAGACCGGACGGATTGTCCCATGCCGAACACGGCGACGGTTTCCATCTTCTCAGAAGAAAGACGCAAGACCTCGACCGTCTGCGTTTCCGGGCTGACCAGCCAGGATTCAAGTACGCCGATACTCCGATAATCCGCCAATTTCTCTTCGATATCCAGCCGGGTTTCGGTCGGGGATAGAATCTCGACGACAAGATCGGGAGGGACGGTGATGATGGGCATCTGCCGCAGGCCTTCCCGTCCGGTGATTCCGGTCCGCGCCGCGCTCAGGAAGAGGACATCCGGCTGGCGGACTCGTAGCGGATCACGCCGGATGAGGACGTCGACGGGGGCATAGAGCACAACGCCTAACTTGTGGGGTTCGACATGATCTTGTAACGCTCGTGCAATACGAAAGGAAATCCACTGATGATCCGATGTTGGCGCTGGTGACATGATCATCTCCCCATCGATGATATCATACCGTTGCACTGTCTCTGGCGAGGCGAGATACTCCTCGTACGTCATTCGCTGGATGGTTGACATCGTGGCCATAGTAGACCTCCTTATTCCCGAAAACACACGCCCGACGGGCAGCGTCGCTTCGTGATATGGTCGTACACTTCATCCGGAAAATACTTCAGCACGGACGTGACGGGCAGCGGAGCCGCCTGGCCGAGGCCGCAGATCGAGGTCAGCGCCATCGTCTCGGCTAAATCGGCCACCGGGTCGAGCAGATCGGGCGTCCCCTCGCCGCGACTGACGCGGTCGAGCAGAGTGACGAGTTGCTGGGAGCCGGTCCGGCAGGGGACGCATTTACCGCACGATTCGTTCCGGAAGAACGTCGCGACGTTCTTCGCTAAGTCGAGCATGCACGTCCCGTCCGCGACCGCCACGACCGCGCCGGAGCCGAGCATCGACCCGGCCTTCGCCAGCGCCCCGAAGTCTAAGGGGATGTCCGCCATCGACGCGGGAAGAAAACCGGACGAGGCTCCGCCTGGAGCGAATGCTTTGAGTGTGAGACCATCCAACATGCCCCCACCGTAGGAGGCGATCAGATCGGCGACCGTCGTGCCGAGCGGGATCTCGTACACGCCGGGCCGGCGGACGTGGCCGCTGAGGGCGATGTACTTCAACCCGGATGCCCCGTTGACCCCGCGTCCCTTGAACCATGCCGCGCCACGGCGCAGGATGGAGGGCACCCAGGCGAACGTCTCCACGTTGTTGATGAGGGTCGGTTTGCCGTACAGCCCGTGCGTACCGGGGAACGGCGGCTTGTTCCGGGGCTCGGCTCGCTTCCCTTCGAGCGCTTCGAGGAGCGCCGTCTCTTCCCCGCAGATGTACCCGCCGGGGCTGTCAAAGATTTCCAGATGGAAGGTATGGTCTGTGCCGAGGAGACGATCTCCGAGGAGGCGATCCCGGTAGCACTGTTTGATTGTCCGCCCTACAATCTCCCGCTCCCGGTCGTACTCATGCCGGAGAAAAATGTACCCCTTCGTCGCCCCGGAGACGAGCGCGCCGAGGATGATGCCTTCGACGACGAGATGGGGGGCTGTCCGCAGGAGTTCCCGGTCCTTGCACGTGCCCGGCTCGCTCTCGTCCGCATTGCAGATGACATATTTGATATCGGCGGGTGTCTTCCGGACGAGATCCCATTTCATCCCCGCCGGGAAGCCCGCTCCGCCCATCCCCCGCAGTCCGCTCTCTTTGAGGGCAGCGATGACGCTCTCCGGGTCTCCAGACTGCACGAATTGAGTCAGGCCCTCATACCGACTCTCTCCGTCGTACGGGTCGATCTCCCCTGTGCTCTGTGGGCGTCGCAACCCCTGACGCCGGAGCGGCCGCCCTTCGGCCAGGGTTTCGACCTGCCGGGCCAGACTGTCTAAGGTGACCCGGCCATAACTCCGGCCGTTGATGGCGACGGCGGGCGCGCCGTCACACTGGCCCAGACACGATGTCTCTCCCACCACCCAGCCGTCCAGCCCAGCCCGCTCGACCGTTTCCCGTACAGTGGCCAGCACGTCGTACGCGCCCCGGAGATGGCAGGAGACGTCCGCGCAGACGCGGATGTCGACGGGGGGCGGGGGTTCAAGCCGGAAATGGGGGTAGAAGCTGGCGACCCCGTGAATCTCGTAGAGCGGGGTGTTCGTCCGCTCGGCGAGGGCGTGCAACTCCTCCGCCGGGAGGTACCCGTGGCGGTGCTGGATGGCCTTGAGTTGGTCGATGAGCATAAGAGATCAGTGACGAGTGACAAGTGACGAGTGACGAGCAACCGATTATCCGGGATCACTGGACCGGGACGATCGTATGCAGCGACGTCTCGAACACCCCGTCGCGGAGGTCGACGACGCGAAACCCCGGCGGGTCGGTCGAGAGGAGGGAAGCGGGGCGTTCTGCCGGCGGAGGCAGGGGCTCGGTCCGGAACTGGAAGCTGACGGACGGCGCGGTGAAGTACGTGACCCGGCCGCGGTCGATGCAGAACGGAGAGTGGACGTGTCCGCAGAGCACCCAGCGGACCGACGGGTGGCGGTCGAGCACCCGCAGGAGCCGGTCAGCCTCCTGGAGCATCAGGTGATCCATCCACGCGACGCCCACCGGGACCGGGGGATGGTGGCAACACACGACCGTCGGAGGCTCCGGGTCGTCTCTGAGGAGGGTATCGAGCCAGTCGAGCTGCGCGTCATCGATCGAGCCGGTCACCTTGCCGTCGTCCAGCGTATCGAGCACGGCCAGCCGGCAACCGTCCCGGTCGAACGCGTAATGCACCCGGTCCGGCTTCGGGTCAGGCTCCTCCAGGATGATCCGGCGGAACGGCAGCCGGGCGTCGTGATTCCCGACAGCCGGGTACAGCGGCATGTCGAGCCGTGAGAGGATCGATTTGACGAGCGTGTACGAGGCTTCCTGCTCGTCGTTCGTCAGGTCGCCCGTCAGGATGACGAAGTCGGGGGCCGGGCGCAATCGGTTGACGGCGTCCACGGCGGCGCGTAATCGGGCCACGGTGTCGTGTCCGAGGACAGGCTGTTTCTCCGGGACGACGAGATGCGGGTCGGACAGTTGGACGAACCGCATACCCCCTCACTTCCCCCAATCTTTGGCGAACTGCACGAGCAACCGGACACCGGCGCCCGTCGCGCCCTTCGGACAGTACGGCTGCTCCCGGTCGGTATACGCGGTCCCGGCGATGTCTAAGTGCACCCACGGGTAGTCGACGAACTTCTGCAGGAACGCCGCGCCGGTGATCGCGCCGCCCGGCCGGCCGCCGGTGTTCTTCACATCCGCCACTTCGCTCTTGATCTGCTCGTGGTACTCGTCCCACAACGGCAACGGCCACACCCGCTCACCCGTGGCGTTGCCCGCCCGCTGGACGCGCGCCATCACGACCTCGTCGTTCCCCATGATGCCCGTCGCGTGATGGCCGAGTGCCACCACGCACGCGCCAGTGAGCGTCGCCAGGTCGATCACCGCCGCTGGCTTGTACCGGGCCGCGTACGCTAAGGCATCCGCTAAGACGACCCGGCCTTCCGCGTCGGTGTTGATCACCTCGATCGTTTTCCCGGCCAGAGTGGGAATGATGTCGCCCGGTTTGTACGCCCGCCCGTCCGGCAGGTTCTCCGTCGCCGGGATCAGGCCGACGACGTGGGCGGGCAGGTTGAGCGCCCCGATCGCCTGCATCGCCCCGACGACCGCCGCGGCCCCGGACATGTCGTGCTTCATCTCCTCCATCCGGTCGCCCGGCTTGATGGAGATCCCCCCGCTGTCGAACGTGATCCCTTTCCCGACGAACACGATCGTCCCCTGCTTGCCCGACGGCTGTCCGTGTTCAAGGACGATAAACCGCGGCGGCTCCTCGCTCCCGCGGTTGACCGCTAAGAGCGCGCCCATCCCGATCTTCTCGATTTCTTTCTTGCCGAAGACCTGACAGGCCAGGTGGGCCCGTTTGGCCATCTTCGACGCCGCGTCTGCCAGGCCTCTCGGGGTCAGGGCATTGCCCGGAGCGTTGCTCAGATCGCGGGCGAGGAGGGTGCTGTCTGCGACGATGCGTCCTGTCTCCACCCCGGCCTGGATCGCGCGCGCCCGGCCCCGGTGGCTGTACACGACGGTGAGGCGGTCGAGCCGTTTTCCGTTTTGACCGTTATCCGTCTTGAACTCGGAGAACCGGTACGTGCCTAACAGCGTCCCTTCGACGGTCGCCTGAGCGCAGGCGTCCGGGGACAGGCCGGTGATGCCCAGTCCGTGGACGGTGGTCATCAGCCGGGTCACGCCCAGGTCGAGCAGGGCGCGTCCGGCTTTCCCGGCGGCCTGGCGGGCGATGTCCAGGGTGAACCGCTCCCGAGGGCCGAGGCCGACGAGCAAGACGCGCTTCGGCGGAGCCGCTCCTCGTGGATAGAGCAACAGCGTGTCGCCCTTCTTCCCCTTGAAATCTCCGATGTCGAGCACATCGGAGAGCAGCCCTTTGAGGGCGTTCTCCATCGCGGTCGCTCTCCCGTCCGGGAGCCGCTCTCCCTCGAACAACCCCACGATCACCGCGTCTGCCGCATCCGCGCCGACCCGACCGAGCTTGGCCTCGACCGTCATGCTGTCCTCCCCGTGCGTTATTTCATCGCCTTCTCCAAATTCGCCGCCACGACGCCCCAGTCGATGTTCCGCATGAACGCGTCGATGTACTTCCCGCGGTCGGTCTGGTAGTCCAGGTAGTAGGCGTGTTCGTATGTATCTAAGGCGAGGACGGGGACGGCGTTCCAGACCGGGAAGGTGTTCTGCGCGTCGCCTAAGTAGTTGTACAGCCGGCCGTCGTCCCGGTCGTACGCGAGCCACACCCAGCCGCGCGCGGCCAGCCCGGTCCCTTTCAGGTCGGCGGCCCAGGCGTCGTACGAGCCAAAATGCTTCTCGATCGCCGTGAGCAGCGCCCCCGCCGGTTTTCCACCCTTGCCGCCTAAGTGGCCGAAGTAGGTCTCATGGTTCTTCACCCCGCCTACGGCGAACGTCAGCTCGACCTTGAGTTCCCGGATATCGCTGTACGTCTGGTTGCCCTTGGTCGGGTCTGCCGTCGCCAGCTTCTGGCGGATCTCGTTCGTCTTATTGACGTACCCCTGGTAGAGCCGGTAATGGGCCTCCATCGTCGCCTTCGAGATTCCATCCAGCGTCGCGCTGATCGACGCGAACGTCTTCGCGGTGATCGGGGGCGGCGCGGGCAGACCGGCCGGCTGGGCGGCCGGGGCGGTGGTCTGATCGGCCGCTGCGCGAAGCGGATGCTCCGTCAGGAGAGACGCAGCGCCCACACTCAACGCGCTGGTTTTCAGAAAATTCCGGCGACTGACACGATGTATGGCCATGAGATACCTCCTGGAAGGTCACAGGCCGCAGGTCATAAGGTCGCAAGTCAGAATCTGACCTTCGACCTTGTCCTTTACTCTTTATGGTTTTCTGACCCCTGACCCCTGACTCCTGACCCCTGCTTTTAATGACAGCCGCATCCGATTCCGCACGACCCGACCCCGCCGTTCCCTTTCCCCACCGACGGGGACGGCGAGTCGGCGACCGCCGTGGCGAACGTCGAGAATTTCTTCGTGACGTGTTCGCTCGCGCAGGACGGGCACGACACGTGGTCCCCATCCGCCGCAGTCCGGACGAGGACCTCGAACGCTTCGCTGCAATCCCCGCACTGGTATTCATAGATTGGCATACATCAGACTCCTTTCTTCGCTGCCTGGTACGCCCGGTCGAGGAGCTCGACCGGATGAACGACCTCGATCCGTTTCTTGTCCCGCATCGCGCCGTAACGAATCTGCAACAGGCAGCCCGGGTTCCCGGTGGCGACGATGTCCGGGTCGGCTGCCGTGATATGGCTCATCTTGCGGGCGAGGAGCCGCATCGACATCTCCGGCTGGGTGATGTTGTAGATGCCCGCGCTGCCGCAGCACCAGTCCGACTCCGCCAGGTCGACTAAGGTCACGCCGGGGATGCGGCGGAGCAGGGCGCGCGGCTGCTCGCGGACGCGCTGGCCGTGCGCCAGATGGCAGGCATCGTGGTAGGCCACGCGCGCGTTGATCGGCCCCATCAGCTCGTTCAGCGGGATTTCTGCTAAGAATTCGCTGATGTCTTTTACCTTCGCGCTGAACGCCGCCGCCCGTTCGTGGGAGGCCGGGTCGTGTTCCAGCAGGTCGCCGTACTCCTTCAGGTGCGCCCCGCATCCTGCGGAGTTGATGATGATCGCGTCCACCCCCGCCTGCTCGAAGACTTCGATATTCTTTCGCGCCAACGCTTCCGCCATCGCCCGTTCTCCGTTGTGAACGTGGAGCGCGCCGCAGCACGTCTGCGCCGCCGGGATGACGACCTCGCAGCCGTTCTCCGCTAACACCCGCGCCGTGGCGACGTTGATCTGCGTGAACATCTCGTTCATGATGCACCCGGTCACCAGGCCGACCCGGTAGCGGCGCGTCCCTTTCGCCGGGATGACCGGCTTGAGGGCCCGCTTCAGGCTGCGGCGGGGCAGGCGCGGGAGCATCGCTTCCATCTCGCGCAACCCTGCCGGGAGCGACTGGAGCAATCCCGACTGGCGGATGAGCGTCTGCAAGCCGAGGCCCTGGTACAGCCGGAGCGGCCAGAACGCGAAGGCGAGCAGACGGGCTGAGGGAAGGACGCGTTTGAAGACCAGGTCGCGCAGCCGGCGGACCCGATCCGGACGCGGGTGATGCCGCTCGATCTCCGCCCGCGCGAGCTCGACGATGTGACCGTAGCGGACTCCCGACGGACAGGCCGTCTCGCACGCCCGACAGTCGAGACAGAGGTAGAGGTGTTTGACGTAATTCTCCGTCATCTCGATCCGGCCGTCGGTGTACGCGCGCATCAGGTAGAGGCGGCCGCGCGGGGAATCCATTTCCACCCCTAATTCCGCATACGTCGGACAGAAGGGCAGGCAGAGGCCGCAGTGGATGCAATCGAGAAACCGCTCGTAGTGCGGCGCGTTGGCGCCCCGCAACGGGGATGAAGTCTGGGAGACGGTGGCTGATTCATCGGTCATCGCGTGCCCTCACCACCCCTTCGCCGCTCGAAGTCCGGTGATCTGCCCGACGTGATGCTCCCCATGCCCGGCGTACGTGACGAGCATCCGTTCCAGCGTGACTTCCCCGATCTCAGGATGGAACGCGGAACGAGTCCACCCGGACTCCGGGACGTGCTCCAGCACGACCGTCCATCGGTCGTGCAGTCCCTTGAGGATCGACACCGAACTGGCGACGGGCATCGCCGCATCCGGGAGTTTCGCCCAGGCATCCTGGTCGTACGGCTTGAGCGTCGGCCGGTCTTCGGTGAGGATCAGCTTCATCCGGACGAAGGCGTTCAGATGAGAGTCGGCCAGATGATGGACGACCTGCCGGACCGTCCATCCCCCCTGCCGGTAGGGGGTGTTGAGCTGGTCATCGTGTAAGCCTTTCACCGCCTCTTCGACGAGGGCGGGGAGTTGCTGGATTCTGGCGATGCAGTCACGCCGTTCTGCGGGTGTGATCATGATCGGTATCCTTTCATCGTGGAATCATTCCTTCCTTACTGGACTGTCGGGTATCGTATAACGGTAATCCTTTCCGGGCATCCTGTCAAGTCTTTCCATCGGTCAGGCAGCGGTGGATGGTGTCGTACGCGGCATCCGCCAGTTGGCCTCGGGCCTTCGGGGTGTACCCCTGCGTGTCGATCGGGGGCGCGACGATGAGGTCGACCGTGCCCCCGTGGACGCGCAGGCTCCCGCGCACCAGAATCTCATAGCTGCCCACGATGGCGATCGGGACGACCGGAACCCCGGCCTGGATGGCAAGCAGGAACGCCCCCTTATTGAACGGCTGCAGGTCCCCCGTCCGGCTCCGGGTGCCTTCCGGGAAGACGAGCACCGGCAGGCCCGAGCGGACCTTCTGGACTGCCCGTTCTAAGCTCCGCATCGCCCGCGTCGGACTCTCCCGGTCGATGCTCACGTACCCGGCCAGCCGGATGTACCAGCCCAGGATCGGGATGTGAAACAGGGAGGCTTTGGCGATCATCCGAAACTGAAACGGGAGATGGGCCAGGAGGATGGGAATATCGGCCGCGCTGGCGTGATTGGCCACCAGGACGCACGGCCGGCCGGCCGGCACGTGCTCCAGTCCGTGCGGTCGCACCGTCACGCCGCCGACCCGGAGCAGCGTCCGCGCCCACCAGCGGGTGATCCAGTGGGTCAGGTGGCCGGACGGCTTGAACGGCGCTAACAGGATGGCCGGAACGCCGAACAGGATGGTGAGGAAGACGATGGCGATGGCGACGAACACGGCTCGAAGGATGGACATAGGGTGGTGGTCGGTAAGATCAGTGACGAGTGACGAGAAACAACCAGGACAAGCGTCTGCGAACTTCGCTGTCATTATACCGAGCGCATGGTAGGCGTCAAGGGTTTTGTCGGTGTTCGGTAGTCGGTTAAAACAATATGGATTCCCGCTCCCCACTTTCGTGAGGACAAGTTTCGCGGGAATGACAGTCTCTGATTGACTCGTCACTTGTCACTCGTCACTCGTCACTATTTTTCCCGACTACCGACCACTATTTTTTCATCCCCCCAGCAACTTTTTTAGTCGATGACACGTCTTACTGTATAGAACGTGACCGGAACGTCTGTGAAACCCGACTTGAGTATCGATACAGATTCACGCAGGAGGAGTGCGATGCAGGAAGACACGATCAACATTCGGCACCTGGGGCTGGCGCTGATGCTCTACATCATGGGGCCGGCGCTGATCCTCTACGGAACGTTCAACCTGATCACGCTCAGCGGCAGCCAGCTCGTCGACTGGGTCATGATGACCCGTCCAACCCAGGCGTCTCCGATCCTATCGCCGACGCCCCAGAAGGGGATCGACGCCGACCAGGGTACGGTCGTCCCGTCGGCCAGCCCAACGATCATTTCGAGACGTCCTCATCCTGATGGCCCCGACTCCCGGTTGGCGCTCAACAGCTTCGCCCATCAGAAATCGAAGGGCGACCGGTGGAGCAACGGGTACACCGAACCGTTCGAACGGACGGTGAAGATGCGATCCGATGGACGATGCTCGGTGAGCAACGTGTCTGGTAACATCACGGTCAGGACGTGGGACCATGCTGAAATCCGCATCCAGGCAAAGAAGATCGCTCACACCGACGACGACGAGGAAGGGAAGGAGATGGTCGAACAAGTCGAGATCGAGGTGGAGGAGCACGACGGGAACGTCGATGTGCGGACGGTCTACCCTGAACGGAGCGGCTGGTGGGGCGATCGAAGGATCAGTGTCTCAGTCATCTACGAGGTGACCGTCCCTGAGCGAGCCTCTGTGCGGCTGACCTCCGTGAGCGGAAGCATCGACATCGCCGGGCCGCGCGGGGAAGTCGCCGCCAAAGCCGTCAGCGGGAAGGTGGTCATCGCCGACATCACTAGCCGGGTCCTCGGAGAGAGCGTCAGCGGGGACGTGATCGCCAGCCGCCTGACCGGGGATGCGGAGTTGGTCACGGTGAGCGGGGATGTGGAGGCGCGATCCGTGAAAGGCGATCTCGAAGCCCGGACGACGAGCGGCCAGATCGAGCTGCAGGACGTGACGGCTGCCCGATTGTCCGCGCACAGCACGAGCGGGACGATCAGGCTCGAAGGCCCGATCGTCAAGGGCGGTTCGTATGACCTCGAAACGACGAGCGGGGGGATTCGACTGGTCGTGCCGCCGGATGCGGCATTCAACCTCCGCGCGCAGGCGTTCAGCGGGTCGATCGACTCTGACTTACCCGTCACCCTGCGCGGCCCGATCTCGACCGGCCGGGAACGACGGCGCAGCCTGAACGGCACGGTCAACGGCGGCGGCGCGTTCGTGACGCTCTCCGCCATGAGCGGGCATATTCAGATCAGGACGCGATAACAAGAAAGAATAACGGGGTTCGGGATTCGGGGTTAGGGGTTCGGGAAACAGAAAAGACAGAAAAGAAGGAGTGCCTGTCTGTTGTCGATTTTTTCCCGAATCCCGTACCCCTAATCCCGAACCCCGAGTCTCACTTCACCAACACCATCTTCCGCACCCGCGTGAACACTTCCCGCCCGGTGACCGCATCCCGCACGACAATCCGGTAGAAGTACACCCCCGTTCCAACCTGTCGTCCTGTCTCGTTCCGGCCATTCCATTCGATGGCGTAGAACCCGGCCTGGTGCGGTTGATCGTTGAGGAGCATCCGCACCGCCTGGCCGAGGAGGTTGTACACGATGATCGTCACCGACCCCGGCCGTGGGAGGGCATAGCGAATCCGGGTCGTCGGGTTGAACGGGTTGGGATAGTTCTGCGCGAGGGCGAACGCGCCCGGCACGCGACTCCCCGCCGTCGCGTCAACGGACACCGGCTTGCTCGCTTTGGCGGTCAAACTCTGGGCCGACGACCAGGCACCGTCGAACGTCCCGTCGTTCGCCCGCGCCCGCCACCAGTAGCGCACCCCGTCCTGAAGGGCGACACTGTCCGAGACCGCCTGGTCGATCACCTGCCAGTGCGTCGGGTTGGTCGAAGTGCCCTGAGGAATGCCCGATGTGGAAGTCACGAGCTGAGTCAGGAGGGAATCCGTGTAGACGGCGAACGTGTAGGCGAGCGTCCCGCCGCTCGTCCCGGGTGTCGCATCGCTGATGACTAAGATGGGCTTCCGGGAGACTTCGGCGTTGTCTGCCGGGGACGCTGGTCCCGGCGCAGACGGCGCATTCGCCGTCGCGGGCGTGGCAGAGACGGTGCTCGACGCTGTGCTGGTGTTAGGCGTCGGCAGTGCGTGATCCACCGCCTTGATAGAATACGTGTACACCGTCCCGTTCGTCACCGCATTGTCAAGGTACGTCGTGTCCGTGATCCCCGACTGCACCTGCGCCGTGACTCCGCTCACCGTCCGGAAGACCTCGTACCCGGCCAGATCGGTTTCCGTGTTCCGGCTCCACCGGAGCCGCACCGCGCCATTCCCGGCGATCGCCGTCAGGTTGGCGGGCGCGGCGGGCGGGGTGACGTCCTGAGTGGCGAGTGTCGTCAGCGGCTGCGACGAGCTCGTCGCGGTGTTGCCCGTCGGGTCGGTCGAGCCGACGAGCACGCTGTAGGAGATCGCCCCCGCCTGAAGGAACGTCGTGTCGGTCACGGTCAGCGCATGGGTGGTGACGTTCGTCGCGGATGCGACGGTCAGGGTATCGTTCGCCCCGGTGATGACGTGCACGAAGCTGTTCGACGGCTCATCCGTCGTCCACGAGAGCGACGCGGAGCGATAGCCAGGCTGGATGACGATCCCGCTGATCGCCGGCGGCGTGGCGTCGGCGGTCGAGGTGGTCGTGAACGACGACGTGCTGCTCAGGCGCGGGCCGTTGCCGCTGACGTCCGTCGATTTGACCCGGAAAGAGTACCCGATCCCTGCGGTCAAGTTCGTCAGCGTCACACTGTGGGAGGTGCTCAGCGCCGTCGTCCCTAACGTCTGGTTGAGGCTGGTGGAACTCGTCCCGAAATCGACGAAGCTGTCGGACAGTTCGTCCGTCGTCCACGTGATGACCGCCCGGTCGTTCGTGACCGACGAGACCGTCACCCCGCTGATGACGGGCGGGGTCACGTCCGCTTCCGTGGCGGTCGTGGCCGAGGCGATGAGCGTAGGCAGCGGCCCCTGCGTCGGCCCGTTCCCGGTCGGGTCGGTCGAGCTGATCCGGTAACTGTAGATCGTCCCCGCCGCCAGGTTGGTGATCGTGACGGTATGCGCCGTGACGTTATCCGGGACGGTCGTCACCTGCCCGAACGCGGCCGTCGTCCCGTATTCGATGATGCTGTTGCAGAGCTCGTCCGTCACCCAGGAGATCGTCAACGCGGCCGACGTCTGGGCGATGATCGTGGGACCGGAGAGCAGCACCGGCGCCTGGGTATCCGGCTGCGGGTTCGTCGTGAACCGGCCGGTCGACCCCGGCACCTGGAGGACGCGGAAGAGCGCCCGTGACTCGGCTAAGGCGCTGATCTGCTTCAGGGTCAGACCGGACGGCGGGAACGTCCGGGAATTCCCGCTCGCATCCGTGGCGGTGACGAGGAACCGGTAGGGGGCGCCCAAGTTGAGGTTGGTCAGGGCGATGCGATGGTTGACGACGTTGGCGTCGCCGAACACCGTCGTGATGTTCGTCAGGTCGTTCGCCGGCGCGGCGTCGACCCGGATGGTCGCCGGTTCGTCGGTGGTGACGAGGACGACGACGACCGACCCGCCGTTATACCCGATGATCGGCCCCTCGACGAAGACGGGCGGGAGGCTGTCGACGGCGGTCGTCGTGAACGTCCGACGCCGGCTCTCCGACCGGTTCCCGGCCTGGTCCCGCGACTGCACCCGGTACTCGTACGTGATCCCGCCAAGCAGGTTCGTCAAGACGAACTGGTGATTGGTCACGAACTCGGTGTCGAGCCGCCTCGTCGTGTCCGCGCTGCCGACCGCGTTGTAGAGGATTTCGGTGTCAGACGGCTCATCCGTCTCGTAGACGATGGTGGCGCGAGCGGCGGTGGCGGCCAGCACCGCCGGACCTCGAACGATGCCCGGCGGGATGGTGTCCGCGAACGCCGGAGTGGTGAACGACTGGAACGGGGTGATCCGCTGGTTGTTGCTCGGGTCGACGAACCGCACCCGGAAGAAGTATTGAGTATTCGAGGACAGCCCGGTCAGCGGAATCCGGTGACGGGTGACGGGGAACGCCGCGCCCTGCACCTCTGTCGTCGTCAGGGTGCTGTCGAGCGCCACGTACTGGACGTAACCGAACGCGATCTCGTCCGTCGTGGCAACGATGAGCGCGCTCGTCTGCGTCAGCCCGACGACCGCCGGGAATTCGACGAGCCGGGGCGGGATGGTATCCGCCACCCGCCGCGTGCGAAACGCGCGAGGTGTGGACGCGGACGGGAAGAACTTCGCGGCATTCCCGCTGATGTCGGTCGCGCCGACCCGGAAGTAGTAGGTCATATCCGGCACCAGGCCCGTCAGGGTGATCCGGTGGAGGCGAGACGGGCTGGACTCGTTCGTCGTGTTGACCGTGTCCACCGTCCCGGCCGTCAGGCCAATGCCCACGCGCCCGGTGGACAGTTCGTCCGTCTCGAACACGATCGTCGCCGCGCTGTCCGTGATCCCGATCGCGCCCGGCCCGGAGACGATAACCGGAGCGACCACGTCACTCCCCGCTAAGGTGGCGAACGACGCGACGGCGGAGCTGTCGCGGTTGTCGACCGCATCCTTCACGAAGGCCCGGAAGAGATACGCGGTATTCGCCGTCAGCCCGGTGAGCGTCACCCGGCGGTCGCGGGCGAGGACGGTATCCGTGATCGTCGTCCCCAGGCTGGGTGACGTACCGTAATGGAGAGCGGCGCGATGGGGTTCGTCGGTGGAGAACTCGATGATGGCTGAGGTGCTCGTTGCCCCGACGAGCGCGGGGCGGCGGACGAAGACGGGGGGTTTCGCGTCGACCGCGAACAGGTCGGCGGCCACTCTGAACGCGATATTCCCCGACGGGTCCCGGAGCTGGCCACGCACGGCCGCTTTCGGAGCCTCATCCCCTCGGGCGATGACATACCTTCCCGTGTACGTTCCCGACCCGGCCGAGGTCTCTGCCATCGGGACGTTCTGCACGAGCCCGACGAGGGCGAAACTGGCCGCCATGTTCGACGTGCCAGTGAGGACGACCTGAATCGTATCCCCGATCCCTTTCACCGGGCCGCCGGTTGCCGAGAAGTTCACGGACGTGATCACCGGGGGGATGGTATCGATCACCGCGCCCGGACTGCCTTCGTTGAGCGTAAAGCTCTCAAACCGGAGGTTGAGCGGGCCGGGGTTGGCGACGTCAAACCGGACCCCGACAAGCGGCCCGCTGCCGGCGAACGGGCTGGACTTCGCCGCGGCGACCCGCACCCGTCCGGGACTGAGGAGGTTGAAGGTATCGGTCGCCGCTTCGCTCAGCGTCCCGGGCTTGGCCGTTCCGACCGCCGTCGCCCGGAGCGCGTTGTACTGGAGGACAAAACTGTAGCTCAGGACGTTGAGACCTGTCAGATTATTGACGACGATCGGGACGGCCAGCGGCACGCCCGCGATGCCCTGGATGTTCGTGATGCCCCCAACCCGGACGGGGACGGAGAACGTCCCGTTTGTGGGGGTCGCGGCCGGGGTGCCTTCATTAAACCGGAAGGTCGTGAAACTGAGCGACGTGACGACGGTATCGGCGAGGGTCGGGGAGACGGTGAACGGGATTTCGACGAACGGGCCTTTGCCCGTCGCTGGCGTGATGCCCGCGGCGGCGACGATGAGCGTCCCCGGGCTCGTCGCGTTGGCGGTCGGCAGGCTGAACCCGCTCCCCAGCGTCCCGACGGATTGCGCCTGGATGCCGCCCGTCGGGTTGGGGATGGGCGTCAGGACAGCCGGGTCGTACGTCATCGTGAACTGGTACGCGAACACACTGTCCGCCGCTACGACCGTGTCGAGCGCCGCGACCTGCACTGTGATCCGGCTCCCCGGATTGCCCGAGGCGTCGTTGATCTTCACCCGGATCACGGCCTGGGCAGACACGACCGCGAGCATGACGAGCGCAAGGCTCAACCCCAATGTGCGCATCAGTCTCAAGATGGTGACTCCTTACTCACGTTACACCTGGTGTCATTCCCGCCCCCGCTTTCGCGGGGGGAAACTCCATCGGGAATCCCTGCTCTTTACTCGTCACTCGCCACTTGTCACTCGTCACTATTATTTCAACAGCGTCAGCCGTTTCGTCTGTCGGAACGTTCCGGCGTCGAGCCGGTAGAAATAGACCCCACTGGCGGCCGGCTGGCCGCGGCCGTCACGCCCGTCCCACGTGACCGTGTAGAACCCGGCGGGCTGCGTCTCGTCCACCAGGACGCGCACCGCCTGGCCGAGGACGTTGTAGAGGACGAGCCGGACGGCCACCGGCTTCGGGAGGGCGTACGCGATCGTCGTCGTCGGGTTGAACGGGTTCGGCCGGTTCTGCGAGAGCGAGAACGCTTTCGGGATCAGGGCGGTTGCCTTGCCGACGACGAACTCGGCGGACGTGCCGGGCATGTCCAGTTCGTTCACCGCGAACCGTTCGACGGTCAGCGGGCTGCGGCCGCCGTCCCGGCCGATGACGCGGAAGGAGAGCGCGACGAGATCCCCCTCCTCGTTCAGTGGTGCAGTTCCGGCTAAGGCCAGATGGATGCGTCCTTCTTTGTGTGAATACGCTAACTCATACCGGGCGGTCAGACCCGTCCGTGCCGCGTCGATCAACTCCAGCACCGCCGGGTCGTACCGGAAGACGAGGTCGGCGCCGAAGAGGTTCGCCGTCTTCTGGACGCGGATGGGGATCGTCACCCGCTCGCCAGGCTGGCCCGCACGATCCTGGACGGCCGCGACCGCCGCGCCGGGAATGACTTTCGGCACGGCAAGCTGGCGGACGGGGAACGTGTCGACCTGCTTCGTCAGGTACCGGAGAATCAACGACACGTCGAGCGGACCGACGATTCCGTTCCCGCTCACGTCCGCCAACAGCCGCTGGATGGGGGACAGCGTCAGCACCTCGGCGGTGTGCCGGAGGGCGAGCGAGGCGTCGAACGCGGAGATGCCGCCCTGCATCGTGACGTCCCCGAAGATGCTATCCGGGTTCGACGGGAAGTTTTTGAGTTTCTGCAATTCCGCATTACTCATCCCGGCGTACAAGACTGGCGGGAGTCCGGTGATGAACCGCGCCTCCGCGATCACTTCGGCTTCGAGCGTCCGCTGCGACTCGATCATCATGTAGATGACCGTATCGTGCGGGGCGATCGTGACCTGCTTCCAGAAAATTGACGGCTCATCATTCCCTTGCTGGAAATACACACTATCGGCTTTATCCGTCCCGCCCAGTCCATCGAACACGTGCGCGAGAGCGGCGTCAGAGTCTGTGGGGTCGGACGTGTCTTCATCATCCGTGACGAACCAGAGATAGTCGGCTACGCTGACGTTGGACAGACTGAATGTGCCCACGCTGATCGAGGTTGCCCGGAGGTTCGTGCTGCTGTCCGAGCCGAGATCGCCGTTGACCTTGAGATCGACCGTGACCGCCGTATCCGCCGGATTGACGACGATGTTCAGGTACCGGGCGAACCGGCCGCCCTCGTCCGGGACGAACACTTTCCGCGAGATGTGGAGGCCGGCCAGGGTCGAATCGATCGGGAAGACAATCTCCCGTCCGTTCTCTTCATAAGCGACCTGGCCGGAACCGTTGTATGTGCGCGACTGCCCATCCTTCATCACGGTAAAGTCATTCCAGTCATCATACGAATCGCTGCTGCCGACGATGATGTTGCCGCCGTCATCGATTGTCCCGTCGGACGTGTTAATATCGTACAGAAATCCCTTCTCATCGACCAGGTTCGTGCTGAACACGATTACCGTGATCGAATCCCGCGCCGCCTGTCCTACCCGATCCTGTGCTTCCACCACGATGTCGTACCGACCGCCGTAGAGCACGTCCACGGTCGCGGTGAACGTCGTGTCTGAGGTCAACGTCGCCACGGTCGAATCGACGACGAGTCCGCCGACTTGTTTTGCCCGGACGATCACTTGTTTCAGGTATTTTTCCAGGACTGTCCCCTGGACGGTGACATTGTTCGCTGCGGTGTCGCCGTCCGCCGGGCTGGTGATGTCCACGACCGGCGAGGTCTGATCGAGGATGATGACCGTCGTGTCGGCGGCGGCCAGACTGTCGGTGGCCGTGAACCCCTGCGCCACCACCCGGTTGCTGTCCGGGTTGAGGCTGACGTTGGCCAGGCTGAACGTCTTAGCGACGGTATCGAGCACCGCATCCACGAAGGGATTATCACGGACTTGCACTTTCACCTTTTTCACCGTCGTGTCGGGCGCGGTTCCGGTCAGCGTGATCGGCGTTGTGTTCACGAACTGGGGCGTCGTGATCCCGAACCCCCCCGTACTGGCGAAGATGAGCGCATTGGCAAAGAGACGGGTGACGTTCGGGCTGGAATAATTCGTTGAATAGCCCATAAAGATCGAGATACCGACCACGGTGCCTGCGGTATTCGTGGCAATGACCTTGTTCCCTGCGGTGTCCCGGGCGAGCAGGACGGCGTCTTCGTTCAAAGGGGAATCGGTGTAGTTGGAGTTATACTGATAAGTCAGGCTGGACACCCCGTCGAAAATCGGGTGGCCGGTCTGAGCGGTGGCCATGTCCAGGGTGCCGCTGGGGGATTTCGTAGAAGCCGTGACCTGAAACGGGCTGTAGCCGTTCGTCACGATCCGCCCCTCCAGGCTCCACGGATCGGAGAACGCATACGTCCCCAGGACGAGTCCGCCGCCGCCGTCCACATAATCCGCCAGAACATTGCCAGTCGCCACCGGGTCTGAGAATTCACTATTCGTCCAGACGAGCAACACATCGAACGCCTGGAGCTGAGCCAGGGTCGGGGTCGTGCCGTTATCGGTGATGACCGTGATATTCTCTGCCGAGAGGAATCCCGTGGCCGCCAGCCCGTTCTTTACATCAGACGCACTCCCGCCATCCGACAGCAGCCCAACTTTGATGTTCGACGGGCTGGTCGCCTGCACCGCGTTCGGGGCGAGTGCTCGCACGAGCGGGCGAATCGGACCGGACGCCGGTGCGTCGGCGGCTGGCGTCATTGGCCGCGTGGCCGCCCCACGCCTCGCTTTGGCTTGTTTCTTCGCGCCCGTTTCGGCCAGGGCCGCGCCGCCGACCAGCAACGCCAGGAGGAGCACGCAGGCCAGCCATCGTCCCAAAAGCCTGGATTCCCGCTTTCGCGGGAATGACAGTGGGTGGAACGACAAGAATCTGTAGAGGAGTAACATCGAATTTTTTCTCATCTGTTGATGTTCCCGAACCCCGTACCCCGTCATTTTATCAGTACCATCTTTCTCGTCGCCGTAAACGGTTCCCGGCCGGTCACGACGAGCCGGTAGAAATACACCCCGCCCGCGACCGGCACGCCTGTCGCCGCCCGCCCGTTCCAGCGGACCGTGTAGATTCCAGCCTCTTGCGGGCCGTCGACGAGCGTCGTGACGACCTGGCCGAGGAGGTTGTAGACCCGGAGGATCACGTGACCTTGCGCCTTCAGGGCGTAGCGGATGGTCGTCGCCGAGTTGAACGGGTTGGGACGGTTCTGGTCGAGCGCGAAGGCGGTCGGGATCGCCGCCGCCCCCACCCGGAGCGGGATGTCGACATCGGGCATCCGCGTCTCATTGAGCCGGAGGCCGGCGACCGTGACCGTCCCCCGCGTCCCGTCCGGCCCGACGGCGCGGAAGATGACCTCGATCAGCCGGCCTTCCCCGCCGACCGGCCGCACTCCGGCCATCGCCACCCGCACGACGCCATCTTTCGCGCTCGACGCGATGTCCCAGCCATCGATCAGGGCCGACGGGATGACGTTCACGAATTCCAGGACGGCCGGATCGTACTTGATCATAAAATTCATCGCCAGGAGGTCCGCCGGTTTCTTGATGGAGACGGGCACGGTGACGAGCCCACCCGGCTCGACGGTGAGCACCGGGATGTCTTCCACGACTCCACCGCCCGCGATCGGCTTCGGACTCGCCTGACGGACGGGGAAGATGGAGATCGCCCGGCTGACGTACTTGAGGATGAGCGAGGCGTCGTACGCGCTCAGTTCCCCGTTCCCGCTGACTTCTCCGGCGATCTGCTGGAGCGGGGTGAGGGTGACGAGCTCGACTAAGCCGCGCAGGACGAGCGAGGCGTCGAACGCGGTCACCTGCCGGTTGCCGCTCACGTCCCCGATCGCGCTGTCCGGGTTCGTCGGGAAATTCCGGAGGGCGGCGATCTCCCCGGCGGTCAGGCCGGTGTACAGTTTGGTGGGCAGTCCGGCCAGTTGGCGAGCCGCCGTGACCCCTTCATCCGGCAGGCCGCGCTGGGCCTCGACGTGCAGGTACGCGACCGTCTGCCCCGGCCCGATGGTGACGTTATTCCAGTAGATCGTCAGATTAGTATCATCTTCTTCAAACTCAACGCTATCGGCCTTATCGATCCCGCCAAGCCCGTCGAACACGTGCGCGAGCGCCGGAGGATTATTCGTATCTGAGAACGAATAGTCATCGTCCGTCACGAACCAGAGATAGTTGGCTACGCTGACGTTGGACAGGCTGAATGTGCCCACGCTTATTGACGTCGCCCGCGTGAAGGAATCGTTCTCTAAATATCCCTGCAGGGCGAGATGGACGGTGAGCGGGTCGCTCGTCGGGTTCGTGACGATACTGAGATACCGGAGGAAGCTCGTCTCCGGCACCCAGACCTTCCGGGAGACGACGAGGCCGTTCGACAGCGTGTCTGGAGGGAAAATGAGGGTACGGCCATCTTCTGAGTAGGCGACGGTGTCGCCGGGCGTCGGATTATTGTATTCCTCATAATCATTATTAAAGTAGATTTGGAGCCTGCCCCATCCATCATAACTCGTATAAGTGTTCGTGATAATGTTCCGGCCTTCGTTGATCTCCCCGTTATTCGTATCGATCCCGTACAGGAATCCCTGGCTATCGACGAGGTTCGGGCTGAAGACGACGAGAGTGATCGAGTCATGGGCCGCCAATCCGACCCGATCGTAGGCCACGGCCTCGATCGTCAACCGGCCGTTGAAATCATCGATCGTGATCGTCGCGGTAAACGTGGTGTCTGTGTCCAGTGTGGCGGTCGTCGAATCGATGACCCCGCCCTCGATCCCGCTGATCTTCTGCCGGATGACCACCCGATCCCGGTATTGATCCCGCGCGATCCCCTGCACGGTCACGTTGAACGCTGAGGTCAGGCGGAGCGTATCCCCGCCCGCCGGGCTGGTGATGTCCACGACCGGCGGAGTCTGATCGAGGATGACGACCGTCGTATCGGCGGCGACCAGACTATCATTCGCCGTGAACCCCTGCGCGACCACCCGGTTGCTGTCCGGGTTGAGGCTGACGTTGGCCAGGCTGAACGTCCGGGCGACGGTATCGAGCACCGCATCCACGAACGGGTCGGTGCGGACCTGGACTTTGACTTTCGTGATTGTCGTGTCGGCCGTCGTCCCGGTGACGGTGATGGGGGTGGTGCTGGTGAACGCAGGAGTGGTGAGTTTGAATCGTTTGATGGCGAGGGAGTATTCGATCAGATTACGATGCGGATCGCCACTCGCTCCACCGGTGCCCCACCCATACGTCAACGTCGTGACGATGACTTGCCCGCTCCCATAACGATATTGGACCCAGGAAGGACCATTTGAGTTCTGGAGGACGACCTCAGCATCGACCGGAAACCCGGAGAGCGTGCCGTGGTCGGTGGAAGACCAGCTATTAAAGTTCGTCGTGGAGAGCGCGGCACCTCCGTAAGGAACGCCTGTGATATACGGATGGGAGGGCAGGAGAATGCTTTCACTATTATGTGTGGTCGCTCGGCTGTAATCCACCCCGCCCGGCGCGATGTCCGTCCCGTTGCCGATGTTCCCGGCGATGTTGATGACGGCAGTCCCGCCGTTCTGGACGTACGTCGTCAGCGCCGCCATCGCGTTCGTGAGGTTGGTGTAGCTCCCCCAGCTCGGCTCCATGTAGACCACTTTGAACGGCGCCAGGTCGCTTGCCGTCGCTGTACTCAACTGGGATTCCGAAATGAGGGTGCGAGTATGGCTGCCAAACTGTGTCTGGTTTCTGGAGTGATTGACGATCAGGAATTCTGCGGGCGTGAACGCGGTCGCCTGCAACGGACGGGTGCTCACGTGGGGCGCCGGTTCTGAGTCGGTGGATGGCGCGGTCACGACCGGCCGCGTGATGTCACGCCGGGCAGAGCGGCGCATCCGGGCCTGTTCGGCGGCGGCAGTATCCGACGGAGTCGCCCATCCGGCCAGCAGCCCCAGGAGCAGCACGACGGCGGTCAGCCCTATTCCAGGCCGACTGGATTCCCGCTTTCGCGGGAATGACAGAATGGGGGACATAAAACAGAAGGGTAACATCGAGCCTCTTCTCATCTGTTGATGTTCCTGAACCCCGAATCCCGAACCCCGTTATTTTATCAGTATCATCTTTCTCGTCGCCAGAAAAGGCTCGCGGCCGGTCACCTGAAGCTGGTAGAAATACACCCCGCCCGCCAAGGCCGCGCCCGTCGTCGTCCGTCCGTTCCAGCGCGCGGTGTAGACGCCCGCCTCCTGCGGCCCGTCGACGAGCGTCGTGACGACCTGGCCAAGGAGGTTGTAGACCCGGAGGGTCACGTGTCCCCGCTCTTTCAGCGCATAGCGGATGGCCGTCGCCGGGTTGAACGGGTTGGGCACGTTCTGGTCGAGCGCGAACGCCGACGGGATCACCCGCTGGACGACGACCTCGCCCGTCCCGGTCTGGACGGCCGCTTCGTTCGCGTGGAAGCGGTCAAACGATAGGGACGATCGAGCGCCCGGAGCACCGACGACGTCGAAGACGACCTGCACCAGCTCCCCGGACCCCGGCAGCGGGGCTGTCCCCGCGCTGGCGACGCGCACCGCGCCGGCGGGGTCAGCATGCACGACGAGCTGCGCGCCCGCCGGGAGGCTACCCCGAACGACCTCGACGAACCGGAGCGCGGCCGGGTCGTACCGGAGGGTGAACCCGATCGCCCGCACATCCCGCCCTTCCGACAGCGTAACGGGCACGGTCACCCGGTCGCCGGGACTCGCCCGGAGAGCGGGCAACGCCACGCTCGGCCCGCGGCCATCCGGCAGCGGCTTTGAGGTTCCCTGAACCGGAAAGGTCGAGATCTGGCCGACGACGAACTGGAGGATGAGCGCCGCATCGAACGCGGTCACCGCGCCGTTCCCGCTCACGTCCCCGGTCGTCGTCTGTTCCTGCGTGAGCGACCGGAGACCGACATCCGTCTGGAGGGCGGCCGAGGCATCGAGCGCCGACACGCTGCCGTCGAGGGTGATGTCCCCGAACGCCCCGGCCGCCACCCGGAACGTCCCGTTGGTGATGACGGCGGTCGGGTTGTTTTCGTTGAAGAGCACGTCGCTCAACGTCAAGGGGGTAGAATCGTTCGAGTTGGCGGTCGCGCTCACCCGGAACCGGATTTTGAGCAGGATGCCGTCGCTCGCCAGGGCCAAGACCCGCGCGACGGTGACTCGGATTTTCCCGGCGCCGATAGACGGGTTGACCTCGATCCCGCTGCCCTGCGTCAGCGTCCCGTCCAGGACGACGGTCGGGTCGGTCAGCAGGCCGCTCGTCCCGTAGTCAACGGTACAACTATAGGAATAAATGCTGGTCGCGTTGGCGACCCCGCTGATCTGGACAGGAATCGTGACGGTCGCGTTCGGACGGCTGAACAGGGTGGGAATGGACACCGCCACTGAGGTGAGTCCGATCCCGGCCAGGGGGATGCTCGTCGGGCCGCCCGGGGCGTTGTGCTGGAGCGACAAACTGGCCGCCTTCGTCCCGCCCGACGTCGGCGTGAACCCCACCGTGACATTCTGGCTCCCGCCCGCCGCCACGTTCAGGTTCGCCGGGGAGACGGAGAACTGCCCGGAATCGGGCCCGGACAGGCTGAGGCTGGACACGGTGAGGGGGACGAAACTGGAGTTCGTGACCGTCACCGTCCGGTTCGCCGTCTGGCCGACGCTGAGGTTGCCGAAATCAACGGCGGCAGGGGAGAGGGAAAGCGCGGCGACGGCGGTCACCTTTCGGACGCGGTGGTTGCCCGTATCCGAGATGTAGAAATTTCCGGTTCCATCGACGGCGACATCAAGGGGGTTGTCCAGCTTCGCTGCGGTGGCAGGGCCGTCATCCCCGGAGAACCCTTCATCGCCAGTACCGGCAACCGTCGTGATGATCCCGGTGGGATCCACCTTCCGGACGCGATGGCCGTCCCATTCCGCGATGTAGAGGTTTCCCATGCTATCCCGAAACATACTGGTCGGGCCACTCAGGACGGCGGCACGGGCGGGGCCGCCATCCCCGGGGGAATTCGGTCCGCCGCCGGCGATCGTCGTGATGATCTGCGTGGCCGCGTCCACCTTCCGAACGCGGTTGTTGTTATAATCCGAGATGTAGAGATTCCCCGGCCCGTCTGAAAAGATGCCTTCGGGGTTGTTTAAGCTGGCGGCGGTGGCCGGACCGCCGTCCCCGGAGAAGCTGGCCGTCCCGTTGCCAGCGACGGTCGTGATGATCCCGTTGGGAGCCACTTTCCGGATGCGGTGGCCATCCCATTCTGAGATGTAGAGGTTCCCGGCGCTATCCCCGTACACCGTGATCGGGCCGTTCAGACTGGCGACCGTAGCCAGGCTGTCATCCCCGGCGGAGCTCTTCGTCCCGTTCCCGGCGACGGTCGTGATGACCCCGTTGGTATCCACCTTTCGGATGCGGTTGTTGTAGTAATCCGGGATGTAGAGATTCCCTGCCCCATCCTTGAACACGTTGGCATACCACAGTTTCAGGCTGGCGGCAGTGGCCGGGCCGTCATCTCCGGAGAAGCTCGCGGTTCCGTTCCCGGCGACGGTCGTGATCACCCCGTTGGTGTCCACCTTTCGGATGCGGTTATTGCGATAATCCCCGATGTAGAGGTTTCCCGCGCTATCCACAAAGATGCCGCTCGGGCTGTACAGGCTGGCGGCGGTGGCCGGGCCGTCATCCCCGGAGAAGCTCGCGGTCCCGTTCCCGGCGACGGTCGTGATCGTGCCGGGCGCCTGGGCCCAGCCGGGCACCGTCAGGCTCAGGAGGATGAGGAGGGTGAGGGGAAGCCACAACAGGCGGGTCATTCTGGACAATTCCTCAGATCTCATCAGATGAAAACCGATCACAGAGGCGAACACAGTCTACTGTAAGAGCAATAATAAAACAAGATGATTTTCTGAGTCAATGATACAAATCACCTTGCGATAAGTCGATGGTCGGTGGTCGGTTAAAACCAGGCCGACTGGATTCCCGCTTTCGCGGGAATGACACCCTCTGATTTACTCGTCACTTGTCACTCGTCACTGATTTTACTGACCGCTCAGTAATAC
>JACQVL010000264.1 GCA_016209865.1 Candidatus Latescibacterota bacterium
CCGCATGCGGGGGGACACGGAGGGGGGTCACATACTCGTCACTCGTCACTTTGATACAGATGGCACGCCACGCGGTGGTCGGGCGCGTGCTCCCGCAAGGGCGGCGCAACCGTCCGGCAGCGTTCCATCACGAACGGGCAGCGGAACTGGAAGATGCAGCCGGGCGGCGGACGGCGCAGGTCGTGGGTCAGCCCTTCAGCCGCCTTCAACGGTCTGCGCGCTTTGATGGAGGGGATGGAAGCGATGAGGAGCTGGGTGTACGGATGGAGCGGGCGCTCGAACGCCTCCGTGACCGGGGCGATCTCGACGAGGTTCCCGGCGTACATCACCGCGATCCGGTCGACCAACTGGGCCTGAAGCCCCATGTCGTGTCCGATCAGGACCATCGAGACGCCCAGGCGCTGTTTCACGTCCACCAGCGTCTGGGCGACGACCCGCTGGACGACGACATCCAGCGCGCTGGTCGGTTCGTCCGCGATGAGCACCGGCGGAGTGAGCGCGATCGCCATGGCGATGCAAACCCGCTGTTTCATGCCGCCGCTCAACTCGTGGGGGTACAGCCCGGAGACCCGTCCGGGCAGGCCCACTAAGTTGAGCAATTCCCCGATGCGCGTGCTCAATCGCTCTCTGGGCTGCTTGCCGTCATGCGTCTGGATCGCATCCCCGATCTGGTCTTTCACCCGCATGACCGGGTTGAGGGAATTCATCGCCCCCTGCGGGATGAGGGCGAGCGATCGCCAGCGAACCTCCCGGAGTTGACGCTCGCTCAGCGTAAACAGGTTCGTCCCGTTGAGCCAGACCTCCCCACCCAGCACCCGGCCGGGCGGCTGCACTAACGAGAGGATCGCCATCGCCGCCGTCGTCTTCCCGCAGCCGGATTCGCCCACCAGCCCCAACGTCTCCCCGCGGTACAGGCTGAAACTGACCCCGTTCACCGCCACGACATCCCCTTTCGGGGTCTCATAGTGCACGCGCAGGTTCTTGACGTCCAGGACGACCGCTCGGTTCACAGGTTCATTCCTTCTACTCGTCACTCGTCACTTGTCACTCGTCACTGCCTGTCTCAGCCGTGGATTCGCAATCTCATCTAAGCCGATGGCGATGAGGAACAGGCCGGTGAAGATGACGATCAGGACGAGGATGGGGAAGCCCCACCACCACCACATCCCGCGGATGATGGCGGACGACCGGATGGCGTAGAAGATGGTCATGCCTAAGGTAGGAATCCGAGTCGGTCCCAGTCCTAACGCCTCCAGGCTGGTCGCGGCCAGGATCGCGCCCGAGATGTTGCCCGTCAGGCTGGAGGCCAGGTACGGCAGCATGTTCGGGATCATCTCGGTGAGGATGATCGCCAGCGAGGAAGCGCCCGACAGCCGCGCCATCCGGATGTAGCCTCGTTCCCGCAGGGTGAGCACCTGGGCGCGGATGAGCCGGGTCGGCGCCGGCCAGGCGAACAGCGACAGGATCAACGCCATCGTGTCGATCTCCACCGTGCGGACGTAGGCGGAGATGACGATCAGGATGGCCAATGACGGGATGGTGAGCACCGCGTCGGTGACCGTGCGGATGAGGTTGTCCACCCAACCGCCGAACAGACCGGCGGTGCAGCCTAACAGGATGCCGGTCAGCATCCCCACCCCCGCCGCGATCAGGCCGACGCGCAGGGAGCGCGGCGCGCCGGTGATGACGACCGCTAAGATATCCCGGCCGTTGCTCTCCGTCCCGAACGGATGCGCCCGATCCCCGCCCATCATCCAGGCCGGGGGCAGGTTCAGCGGAGAAGTCCCCACCCGCGCTAAGGTGGTGTCCCAGCAAAGCGGCCCGATGACCCCCATCAGCACCACGCCTATCACCATGCTGGCACCGATGAGTAACTTAGGGGAAGTTGCGGGGTGGATCAGTGTCATCAGTCTGTTCTCTGCGTCATCTGTGATACGTGATGCGCGGGTCGAGGAGGGGGTAAACGAGGTCGATCACCAGCACCGCCAGCGCCGTGGCCACGATCAGGATGAAGCAGATGCCTTGAATCAGGGTGTAATCCTGGTTGACGATGCCCTGGTAGAGCAGATAGCCCATGCCAGGGTACGCGAAGAGGTATTCGACGAGGGTCGACCCGCCCACGATGCCGCCTAAGCTCAAGGCCAGGCCAGTGACCTGGGGGAGCATCGCGTTCCGCACCGCGTACCGCCAGAACACCCGGCCGGGCCGGAGGCCCTTGGCGTCGGCCAGGATGAGGTAGTCCTCCCCGGCGGTCGTGATCATCATCCCCCGCATCCCCAGCGCCCAGAATCCCATCGACGTGATGACGATGGCCAGAGCGGGCAGCGTGCCGTGGTAGACGACGCTGGAGATGAACCCCCAGGTCAGCCCGGCCTCGACATCGCGGCCGTACCCGCCGGAGACGGGGAAGAGTTTCAGGCCGAAGGCGAACACGTAGATGAGCAGGATGGCCAGCATGAAGAACGGGATGGAGGTGAACGTCAGCGTGACCGGCAGGAGGCGTCGTACCAGAGAAGGTGTCCTCTGCCATCCTAAGAGCGCGCCGATCCCGTTGCCGAGGAGGAACGAGAGGAGAGTCGCCACGCTCAGCAGCCCGACGGTCCACGGCAGGGATTGGGCGATCAGGTCGCGGACCTGCACCGGGAACTGCGTCAGCGAATACCCTAAGTTGAACGTCGCCAGGTTGCCCAGGTACCGAAGGTATTGAACGGGGACGGGCTGGTCGAGGCCGAATTTCTTGCGCCAGGATTCGATCAACTCGGCGCTGTTCTCCACGTAGCCCGACTGGGCGGCCATGCGGCTCACCATGGCGGCGACGGGATCGCCGGGCGCGAGCCGGGGGATGATGAACATCATCGTCGCCCCCAGCCAGACGGTCAGGACGAACATCAACACGCGCCGGATGAGGTAGCCGGTGGGGAGAGGACGCATGAAGCAGTGACGAGTGACCAGTGACGAGTGACGGCCTAACCCCCGGCCAGGGGCGGGAAGAACGCGACCACATCCCCCTCGTGCAAGCGCCGGGCGCGATGGGTCTCCTGGTCGTTGACGCACACGACGGCCGGTTCCTCCTCGATGCCTAAGCGCACCGCCAGATCGTCCACGGTTACCCCGCCCGGCAGGTCGAGTTCGGCAGTGCGGCCGTTGGCATGGGGCGGGAGATGCTGCTGGAGAGGCCCGAAGAGTTTGATCTTGATGCGCATGCCGCCGTCCCTTTCTCCACACGACGATGCTGTTCCTGTTCTCTTTCCCGAACCCCGAACCCCTAACCCCGAACCCCGTCCTTCCTCTCCTGACAGGCCATGACGACGCGTTCCGGGGTGATGGGGGCTTCGTTGCACCAGACGCCGATGGCGTCATGGATCGCGCCCGCGACGACCGCGATGCCCGGAGCGATGGGCGGCTCGCCCACCCCCTTGCAGCCGAACGGGCCGTTCTTGGTCGGCACCTCGACGAGGACCGACTCCACGTAGGGGACGTCCATCGCCGTCGGGATGCGGTAGTCGAGCAGGTTTGGGTTGGCGTTGCGGCCGTCGATAGCGTACTGCATTTGCTCCATCAGACCCCAGGAGAAGCCTTGCACCGCCCCGCCCTCCATCTGCCCTTCCACGCCCAGCGCATAAATCGCCCGCCCGACATCCAGACTGCCGACGTACTTGAGCAGCCGCACCTGTCCGGTGTCGGGGTTCACCTCGACTTTGGCGATCTGCGCGGCGATCGTCGTAGCGCTGGGCTGGGCGGCGAACGCGCCGCGCCCGACGATCGGGCCGCCGATCGTCCGCATTCCAAGCCGGGCAGCCTCGGCGAGGGACATCGCGTTCTCTGGATGATCCCGATCGACGACCTGGCCGTCCCGCAGTTCCAGCCGGTCGACGGGGACGGCGAACTGTTCAGCGGCTAAGGCCAGGATGCGCTCCCGCGCCTCCTCCGCCGCGCGCAGCACCGCGTTCCCCATGCTGAACGTGATCACGCTCCCGCCGGACGCCGTGGCGTACGGGGCGCTGTCGGTGTCCCCGCGGATGACTTTGACTCGCTGGTACTCCACCCCGAGCACCTCGGCGGCGATCACGGCCATCGCGCTGTCCGTCCCGGTGATGTCCATCAGTCCGCTGAACACGCTGACCGACCCGTCCTCATGGATGGACACGACCGCCGCGCCTGGCCCGGCTCCGTTCGTCCACTCCCCGACCGCCACCCCCCAGCCCTGGTTGGGACCGGTGTCGTGCTCCCGCTGCCACCAGCCGACGTGGTCCGCGACCGCCTTCAGCGTCGCCTTAAAATCGACCTGGTCGCCCTCGCGCATGTTCTTCAGGCGTAACTCCACCGGGTCGATCCCCAGTTCATGGGCGATCCGGTTCAACTGGCTCTCCGAGGCGAACGTCGCCTGCGGCGCGCCGGGCGCGCGGTAGGCCCCCGGCGCTGGCTTATTCGTGTGGATGTCGTACGCATCCCATTTGACGTTGGGGATGGAGTAGACGCCTTGAATCCGGCCAGTCGCCCCGCAGCCGCCGCTGCCGATGCCGGGGTCCCACAGGGCGAACGCCTGACGGGCGGTGATCGTGCCGTCGTGAGTGACTCCGGTCTTGATCGTGATCACCGCGCCCGGCGCGGGACGGGCATCTAAGAATTCTTCTTCGCGGGTGTAGACGATCTTGACGGGACGCCTGGTCTTCTGAGCGAGCAGCACCGCGTACGTGTCGATGATCCCGCCAAACTTGGCCCCGAACCCTCCGCCGATCGTCATTCCGATGCTGTTGATCTGGCTCAGGGGAATGCCGAGAGAACTGGAGATGTTCGCCCGGACGGCAAAATGGCCCTGGGTGCTGCTCCAGACGGTGACTTTCCCGTCCGGCCCGACCTCGGCGATGCACGATTGAGGCTCGATGTACGTCTGGTGCGCCCGGTGGACGATATAGGTATCCTCGAAGATACGATCCGCGTCGCGGAACCCCTGGTCGACATCCCCGATCTGGTGGTGACTTTCCCCGGCGACGTTGTGCAGGGTCTCTCCGTGCGGGCCGATCACCGGCTGGCGGTCGTCGTAGATCATCGTCGTCTCCGGCTTCGCCGCGTCTCGTGGGTCGATGTAGGCGGGCAGGGGGTCGTACTCCACCTCGACTAAGCGAACGGCATCTTCGGCGATCTCGCGCGAGACCGCCGCGATGGCCGCGATCTTCTGGCCCTGATAGGTGACCTTGTCGGTGGCGAACAGGTTGAGGACACGCCGGGTGGCGTGGACTTCCTCCTGGATGACGAGCGCCTGGTCTTCCGTCAGGTCTTGCTGGGTCATCACCGCCATCACGCCAGGCAGGGCGCGGGCCTTGCTCACGTCGATCCGGGTGATGCGGGCATGGGCATACGGGCTGCGGACGAACACTCCATACAGCAGACCGGGCAGGTGGACGTCGGCCGTGTACCGGGCCCGTCCGGTGACTTTCTCTAAGGCGTCCACGCGGGGCACCCGGCTGCCTACGACGTGAAATTGCTGTCCGTTGGGCTCCATCTGTCTCACCTCTCGTGTATCTGATGTGTGCCCCATGAGGGCGATCACAAGGATCGCCCCTACCGGTGCATCATCGCGGCGGCCTGTGACACCGCGTCGATGATCTTCGCGTACCCGGTGCAGCGGCACAGGTTGTTGGCCAGCCCGTGCTGGATGTGCACGACGGTCGGCCGGGGGTTCTCGTCGAGGAGGGCTTTCGCCGCTAAGATCATCCCCGGCGTGCAGATCCCGCACTGCAGCCCGCCGCACGCCATGAACGCCTGCTGGACGGGATGGAGGCGGTCGCCGTCGGCCAGCCCTTCGATCGTCGTGATCGGCTTCCCGTCCGCTGAGACCGCCAGGACCAGGCAGGAGCAGACGGTCTTGCCGTCGAGCATCACCGTGCAGGCCCCGCAGTCGCCCGTCCCGCAC
>JACQVL010000253.1 GCA_016209865.1 Candidatus Latescibacterota bacterium
ACTTAGCGTTGACACGTTGGCACGTTTGAACGTTGGCACGTTCAGATTTTACAAACGTTCAAACGTGTGAACGTGCTAACGTGCAAACGTTATCGATGCTCACCGATACGCAGAAACGCTTCTACGACGAGAACGGCTTCTTAGTCCTGCGCGGCGTCCTGTCGGACGCGGAGCTGGCTGAACTGCGTGAGGCCGCGGACCGGCTGCACGACGAATGTCATCGAGTGTCCAAAGGAGAGCGCGTGGCGGTCATCCAGGACATCATCTGCCGGGATGAGGGGTTCCTGAAGGCAGCCCGGCATTCAGTCTTCCTGGCCGCCATCGCCGACCTGATCGGTCCCGACCTGGAATTGCAGAGCGGCACGCTGAACTGGAAACCGCCTGCGAGCATGAAGAGTGAGGTCGGCTGGCATCAAAAATTTCCGGGCGTGCCTCATTCGCATCGGGACTGGCTGGTCGGGATGTTCCCTCTGGATGATGCGACCCCAGAGACGGGCTGCATGCGGGTCATCGCGGGGAGCCACCGGCGGGGCCCGGTGGAGCATTGGCAGGAAGGGCGATTCAAGGGTTTCTGCCAGAACCCGGATGATTACACGAGGGAGGGTGATCTGATCGATGTCGTCGTCCGCGCGGGAGATGTGACACTACACCATTGCTGCCTCATCCACGCTGCGTACCCGAATCGCTCGACGAGCCCGCATCGTAGTCTGGTCTTCACGGTGCGGCCGACCGATTGCATTCAACTCGGCGGGCGGGTGTATCAGTCCTCCGGACTCCTGCTGCAAGGGCGTGACAACACACCGGCTCGTTGATCCGGTCAACTGTGCCAGATCACCCAGGCGAGGAGCAGCCAGCCGATGAGGAACGCCAGCCCACCGAACGGAGTGATGGCTCCGAGCCACCGGACCCCGCTCAGGCTGAGGGCGTACAGACTGCCGGAGAACAGGATCGTCCCGATGATGAAGAGCCAGCCCGCGAGAGCAACCGCGCCGTGCGACCATCGGGTCATCGCCCAGGCGATGCCCAACAGGCCGAGGGCATGGTACATCTGGTACCGGATTCCGACCTCGAAGGTATTCAGCATGTCCGCCGGAAGCCGCTGCCGGAGGCTGTGAGTTCCGAACGCTCCCGCTGCGACGGCGAGGAAAGCGGACACCGCTCCGATAAATGCAAACAGACGCTCCATAAGGATATTTTCTCGATTTCCTTCCCTCGTGTCATTCCCGCGCAAGCGGGAATCCATCTCTGTTGGGTTGAAACCCCATCATCCCAAATCGGGCATACAGCTCGCGGAGCGGCATCAGTTCCGCGTCCACGCGCGCAGGCGTGCCAGACGGACGGACCAGATCGACCGGCCGGGGCGCGATCAGTCCGACGAGCTCCCGGATGTCGAACGACTCCAGCAGGCCAAAACAGTAGAGCGAAGGGCAGTCCTCGTAGAGCGTCTGGTCTTCGAACAGGAGTTTGAGACTCGCCGGCGCGTCGACGGCGATCACACGCTCGATCGTTCTCTCCTCCATCGCGGCAACGGCTAACGCGGCTACCGACGAAACCCGGCCGATGCCGATCAGCGTCACCCCTTCCTGCTGAGCCAGTCCGGCGGCCCATCGCGCTGCCGCGGCCAACTGAGCGGCCTGAATCCCCAACGCCCGCGCGCCGGCGGCTGAGACCATCATCGCACACTGATGGATGGGCGTCTCCTGCGTCCGGCATTCTCCGTGCAGTAAGAGATCGATGACGACCACGCGCAGACCGCGCCGCAGGGCATCCACGACGAACGGAGCCGCCGCCTCACGCCCCCCGTCTGCCGTCACCAGCGCCACCCCTTGAGGGGCGGATGTCTCGCTCACTTCCACAGCTGGGAGCGTCCACACGTCACCCACGTGAAGCGTATGCTGGACAACACGGCGTTCCCCGTCCGATTGTTCCTCGACGGCAGAGGCGGTCGCCGTCAGCGGCTCATACCGGAGCAGGTCGCGCAGCCGCTCGCGTCCCGCCTGCTGCCAGGCTCTGACCGTGTCGCAGTCACCCAGCGGCCATCTCTGGCGCGGAAGAGTCCGGGCAAGGTCGATCGCCAGGGTGATGAAGTCCGCGTTGCCCGGCGGCAGGCCGGCGTTCAGCTCCTCTTGCGTGTGGAGTTCATCGGCTGAAGGAATTTCGTCGATCACGGGAGCGTCGGGCGGGAGGAAATGCTGGCTGAGGAACCGGTAGAACTGCCGCCGGTTGTCCAGCTCGTAGTTGTGCGTCCCCGGCTCGACGTTGTTGTGGAACTGGAAATGCTCTGCCTTGCCGAGCGCGTCGTACAACGGTTTGACCGGTTCGTAGACGGACGGCCGGGCGCGCGCTGTCTGGAAACAGCAGTCATCCGTCTGGTTGTAGATCAACAGGGCCGGCCGCGGGGCGAGCATCGCAGTCAGCATCGGGTAGTCGGCGACCGCGGCCAGGTCCGCCGGGTTTTGCTCGATGTCGCCGATGTCCTCACGGTGCTTCACGCGCACGTCCAGGCCGATGTAGCCCGCGACGGGCACCGCCAGGCGAACGCGCGTGTCGAGGGCGCTTAAGAGGATCGTCTGCCAGCCGCCGCCGGAGAGACCGGTCACCGCCGCCCGCTCCGGGTCGGCGTGATCGTGGGTCAGGAGGACATCCAGCCCGCGCTGCATGGCGAAGAAGAAGACGGACACGCCCGCCACGCCGCAGAGGTCGAGGTACGCCGCCCGGTTGTGGCGATAGCCGTCCCCTTGCAGTTCGCCGAAATAGAACCATTCGGGACTGAGGGCGAGGACGCCCTGTTTCGCCAGGTTGATGCACCGGAGCTGTTTGTACTCGATCGCCTTCCCGAGGGGCCCGACATGGCCGTTGACGTTCAGCACGGCGGGGACCGGGCCGCGTAGAGCCACTGGCTCATACAATAACGCTGGAATCCACAGGCCGGGCAGCGCCTGGTACCGGAGCTTGCGGATGACGTACCCCTTGCCGGTCTCGATCACCTCGCCCCAGACGACGTCTAAGGGAGCAGTACGCCAGGCTTCCGGGACCCCACGGAAGACAACTTCCTCCCGGACGCGCTGGCGCAGGCGGTCTGCTTCCGGCTCCCAGGTGTCCGGGTCGGGCACCCGAAACCGTGGGACGCGCTTCAAGAGGAACGCCTGAATCTCCTGATGCGTCTGGTGCGTGGCCAGGATGGGCGTGCTGAGACAGTCTGGGAGGGGGTCGTGTGTCGTGACCTCGACAGCCATGATGGAGTCCTCTGTGAGAATAGTGACGAGTGACAAGTGACGAGAGACGAGAGAAAAGCAAACAGATTTTTCATAAGAATCGCTAACAACATGTCACCCTGAGCGACGCCAAGGGGCGCAAGCATGACAAGATTCTGCGCTTCGTTCAGGAGAATTGGTTCTACTCGTCACTTGTCACTCGCCACTCGTCACTGCTTCACCGGCGGGGTCCAGTTGCCGTAGACGTTCACCGCCACCCCCTCGACTTTGGGACGGACGCCGCGGACCATGACACCCGGCCGGCCCATCGCCTGTCCGCCCACCTGCCGGTTGTGGGGGTTCCGGTACCCGAATCGCACGACTCGCCGCCAGCGGGGCTTCCGGTTGAGGGCTGAACCGTGAATCGTATGAAGGCTGAACAGGACGACATCCCCGGCCTCCGCCGGGCAGGAGACCGCATCCTCGATCCGGTACTGATCGGTCGGCAGGTGCGGCGCGCCGATGAGGATGTGCTGGAGTGGTCCCAACTTATGACTCCCCTTCAGGAACTTGAGGCAGCCACCCTCCTCGTCCGCCGGGTCGACGTGGACGATGGCGTCGAGATACGCCCCGTTCTCATGGGGATAAAACGGCATGTCCTGGTGCATCGGGAACGGGGTGCCGTACTCGGGGGCTTTGGCATGGAGGGTAACGTGATGGAGTTCCACCTCGGGGCCGATCAGGTCGGCCACAGAGTCGACCAGCCGCTGCTTCAGGACCGCACGCGCCCAGGCGGGAGAGTAGTGCTGCAGTTCGTGGATGGCGGTCAACTGCGCCTTGAGCTCCTCGTCGGGCTTGAGGTACTTCTCACGCCAGGGACCCTCCCAGCCACGGCCCGGCGTGCAGAACGTGTGGATGACGTGATCCAGTTCCTCGCTGAGCGCTTTGACCTCCTTCTTATTAAACACTTTTTCCAGCCGGAGGTAGCTATTCTCGTTGAAGAAGTCGATCTGTTCCTGCGTGAGCATGGGTCTATCCTCCTTGATGGAACGTTGGCACGTTAGAACGTTGGCGCGTTTACGGTCAGGCAGGCTCTCTCTGTCCGTCCTGATTCTGTTCTTAACGTTCTAACGTTCAAACGTGTGAACGTTTAAACGCTATCTTCCGCCAGAATCGGGTGCTGAGGCCCTGTGAACGGCTTGCCGGCCTCCAGGTCCTTCGCGCCTCCCGCGTCCCACCGGCCGTCGTACGTAATGTAGTCCGGGATGTAGATGATGGCCAGAGCGCGGCGCGGCCGGTCGGTCCGGTTGGGGGTCGCATGATGGAACAGGCATCCGTGGTGGAACGTCACCCCGCCCGCTTCCATCGCCATCACCGCCGGTTCGATCTCCATGGTCACCCCTGTCTCCGCGATCGTTTTGAGGACGCTCGCCCCCTCGGTGCCAAGCGGGACGGGCGCGAGCCGGCCGTACGTGTGGGAGCCCGGGATGAACTGCATACAGCCGTTCTCGACCGTGACGTCGTCCACCGCGATCCAGGCGGACAACGCCCCGACCTGCTGCATCGGCCAGTAGGGGGCGTCCTGGTGCCAGTTCGTCTCCTTGCTGTGCTGTCCCGGCGGTTTGATGAGCGCATGGTCGTGGTACAACCGGACGTGCCGGCATCGGGAGACCCGGCGCACAACCTCGGCCAGGCGGGGGTCGAACGTATACTTGCGGACGACGGGATAGTCTTCCCAGAGGTTGACCATCTGGTTGAAGACCCGAGCATAGTCATCGCTGACTGTACTGTCTGAGCCCCGAATCCGGCTCCGCTTGTCCGCCACCGTCTGGTCTAAGGCAGCCCCTAACTCCGCCACCTCGTCGGGCGAGAAAAAGTGATGGATTTGAAGGTAGCCGTTCTCTTGGAAAAAATGGACGTCTTCTTCTCCAATCTGCGGCAGAATCATAGAACTCCTCAGACTTTGTTTTTACTGACCACTGACCACCGACCACTCATTCCGTCACTTCCAGCCCATAGAACCCCAGCATCGGCTCATTCGTCTCCGCGTCCCTGAGGGTGGCCGGGGGGAACGCGCCGAACGCGCCGTGAACACTGACCGGCCGGACGGCGGGATGGGCGAGTTCCAGTCTGACACGATCCCTGCCCGGACACGAGGCGGCCTTGATCGGGACAAACCCGGCGGCGTCTTCGACGACAAAGTCTTTTTCTCCTGGCCCAAGAAACGCTAATCGGTTCGACACGCCCGTGAATGAGAGCTCGATCGCGTTCCCTCCGTCCATGAGCTGGCCTGTCGTCACCTCTGGCGCCTGCCAGTCAACCGGCCGTCCGTACGCGACGGCGAGGGCGGCGCGGGCTTTCCGCAGACCTAAGAGCAGGTTGCCGTCCGAGCTGGTGTGGATCAGGTCGGAGATGGGCAGGTCGAGCGTCGGGACGACCGCCACGTGGCCGAGGGCGACCGCCCGCCGCTGGGCCTCGCGGATGATGCTCCAGCCGCGTTCTCCGTCGAGGTCTTGCTGGCCGGTGTACCGGTTGAGTTGGGCGACGATCACCGGGAGGGTCGGAGCGTCGAGGTCGCGCCGGAGCCGCCGGATGAACTGCTCGAACCGGTGTTCGTACGTCGGGGCCAGTTGAGGCCCACAATCGGATTCCCCCTGGTACCAGACCATCCCGCGAACCCGTCCACCTGCTAACGTCACGCAGTGCATCAGGTTCTTGTACAGAGGAGCGTCAGGGTTTTCCTCCGGGTTCCAGGCGGAGAGCGGCGACCCGCCGAGGGCGGTCTGGACGAGGGCGATCGGGTAGCCGAGGGCCGCGTGGAGGTCTTTGGCGAACCGCAGGTACGGAGAATGGCTGGGGTTGGCCTGTTCCAGGTTGGGGTGGCTGCTCCGCGTCGTGTCGTTGAGCGGGTGAGCGGCGATGTCCCAGGTTTCGTCGTTCTTGAGGATGTGGACGCCTAATTCTGGCGGGTCGAACGTCGGGCCGCGTCCGTATCCAGCGGCGTTACTCTGTCCGGCGATGATCCACAGGTCGCCCACGCCGAGGTGATGAACGGTGTTCCCGTGCGGGCTCCACTCTGCACCGTTCGGGTCGAGCATTAGCCGGGTCTCCAGCCGGTACAGCCCGCCCGCCGGGACGCGGTCGAACGTGTGTGCCCACGCCGTCCCATCCTGTTCCCGTGCCGCCTGCCAGTTCGTCGCGGGGGAGACGACCGCACCGTCTGCTTCACGGACGAGCCGGAGCTGGACGGCTCCCCGATTCTCTGCGTGCCGCCATCGTCCACGAAACGCCATCCGTCCCATCCCGCTGGTGTCTTGCTGGACGACCTGGAACGGTGCTGTCCCACCATCGACGCGGACGCCAACGAATTCGTCAGACATAGGACTCCTTTAACAACAGTGACGAGTGACAAGTGACGAGTGACGAGTGACGAGCGGTCATGATCTGTAGGGGCGACCCGATGGGTCGCCCTACAAGTATATCGTCATCCCGGCTGATGTGCAAGAGCATTTTAAGCCCCTCACCATCTCCCCATCCCTCTTCCTCTCCCACGAAGGGGAGAGGAAGAGGGGGTCACCTTTTGCTGCTTCGATTTTCTCCCCTCTCCCCATCGTGGGAGAGGGGCCGGGGGTGAGGGGTGCTCACAGCACCCCCTGCCCCCGTCTCAACCGGACGCTCCAGGCCCGCCGCCCCGTCTCATCGAGGTCAACGATGACCTTGAGCAGCCGGTATTGAGGAGTTTCAAAAGTGGCTTCTGTGCTTGAAACCGGCGCCAGATCGGATGGGAGGTAAAGATAATGGCACTGTCGGGTTCGCGGAGGCCCGGTACACACGCCCTGCGCGGTATGCGTTGTGCGGTCGTAGGCAAACGACTCCAGCCCGATGGCTCCTGTTACATGCCGATCCGTGCCGACCCACAATGGCTGTGAGGTTGTTGGTATGATGAAGAGAATTTGACAAGAACACGGGGGCAAGTCGACGCGAATCGTGTGTCCGGGGCCGTACAGTCGTTGTTCCCAGAAATCGAAGAACAGATGCGGTTTGCGGCTTCTGATTCCCAGGTCGGTGAGTCTCACCCACGTCGACCACGGGCGCTCCTGCCAGTTGAACAGTCCGAGCACGTGGTACCGCATGCCCGCCGCTTCCGCGTCGAGGAGCCAGAGGCGGGGCGGGTCGTGCTCCAGAAGGTCGAGGGGACGGGCGCAGGGGCCGTAGACCGGGAGTGCGCGGGTGAAGACTTCCCATCGTTCCGGGGAGACGTGCTCGATCACCCCGCCGGTCAGCCATGAGAACCCGGTGAGCGCCCCGAACCCGGTCCATAGCTTGACTCGATCCAGCGAGGCGGTCATCCCCTCCACGCCTTGCTTCCCCCAGGTGAATGGGTAGAGCTGGGGATCAAAAAACTCGTGATCCAACTGGAACCACCGCTGATGGTAGTAGTAGTGGGTACATGCCTGTCGCGCTAAGTTGGCCTCAGTCCCGCCACGCCAGTCGGCCGCATGGCGGAACCCGTCCGCGATCCCCAGGACCGGGCCGGGCGCGACCATGCACGCTTCCAGGAAGATGCCGGGGCCGACCCGGTCCCGGACCGCCTGAAAGCGGTGACGGATGCCCTCGGCCATCGTATGCGTGTCTTCCGTCGTCTCGTAGTCCGCGCTGTTAAAATCGAACATCAAGTAGTCGTACCCCCACCGCTCGACCGTCATGGCGAACAGGTCAGCGGCTAAGGCGTCGTATGTAGGCGGCCCGCTCCTGATGTTGAGGAACGGCCGGCAGACCAGGGCGGGGCGATACCCCCGTCGCTTGAGGTCGCGCACGTGCGCCTCGATCCCGTGCGGGAAGTCTTTCCGACTATCGTACACATCCGGGGTGAAGCCCGACTCGTACACCCATTCGATCAGTCCTTCAGCTGCGGGAGCGATCGGCAGGCTCGTCCACTCCTTGCGGCGTCCGACCATGCCCGGCGGGCCGGAGCTCAGTCCCGCGAACTGCGTCTTGAAGGTGTCCAGTCCATACGGTTTGAGGTAGGTATCCACGACCTGCCGCAACGTGTCAATCCGTTCCTCAGTCAGGGGATGATGTTCCGGGTGTTCGCCCGACGGGTCGCCTCCGTAGGCGGTAAAAATTCCGGCATACGGCGGGAAACGCGGGGTGTGTCCGAGGTATTGCTGAACGAGCGCAGCGTACGTGGTGAGGCCGTAATGGAGGTCTGGAGCGGAGAGAATCAGCATGCGTTGCAGCGTAAACGTCTGCCCGGGCGTGAGTCGGAGCGGAGACCTGTCGAGGTCGGCCCAGAGCCACCCACCCATCTCCATGCCCAGTTGTTCTTCGTGGCGCATGAAGCCGACGCTGGCGAACGATGACGCTCCTTCCCCGATCCCGGCGACCACGGCTCCGCCGTGTGGGTCTGCAAGGCCGATACTCCAGTACCCCTGATGGAACTCATCCTCAGGCACGCGAACTCGCCACGCTGACGGTAAGATTCCCATCCACGGGCCGTTGTTGAGGATCAGCGTCCGGTCGGGATGAAGTGGCGTATTCACGACGGACCCTGCACGCGGGTCGGCATGGAGCACGAACAGGCGGAGCAGTCGTTGATCCGACGGAGCGATGTTGGTCACCCGCATCCACAGCGCGGCCAGGGAAAGAGACTGATAGACGACAGCCGACCATTCGACTTGAAATGTTTCCTCACAGATTGCGACAACCCGAAGCCCAGAAAATGCGCCGCACCGGTCTTCTCCGCTGTGGGGCGTGACCTCCTGGGTGTCCCATTCCGGGCTCAGAC
>JACQVL010000269.1 GCA_016209865.1 Candidatus Latescibacterota bacterium
CCCACGGCGGGGAGAGGGGAGACACCCGTACCCTGTGCGAACTCCCCCTTTCTCGCCCCGTGTGGGAGAGAAAGGGGGCCGGAGGGATAGTGAGGGCCTACCAGACCAGGGAGACCCGCGATGGAAGTGCTCGAAGGATTGCACCGGATAGAAACCCGTCTGGGGAACAGGAAGCTGTTCCAGCATCTCTTCGTCGGGGATCGGGTCATCGTCATCGACACCGGGGTTCGGGAGACGCCCGAGACCGACCTTTTCCCCTACTTAGAGACGATCGGGAAACGGCCGTCTGATATCGACCTGGTCATCATCAGTCACGCCGACGCCGACCATTTCGGCGGGAACGAGACCATCCGGAAGGCCGCGCCGGCCGCCTGGCTTGCGGCCCATGCGTTCGACGTGCCGTGGGTGTCGAACCCGGATCGCATCGTGGAGGAGAGGTACAACCAGTTCGCCAAGGCCCACGGGATCGCCTACTCGCCGGAGGTGCGCCAGATGCTCCGGGACATGATGGGCGGCCCGGTGCCGATCGACCTCCAGTTGAAGGGCGGCGAGACGATCCTGCTGGACGAATACCGTCCGCTGCACATCCTGTTCCTGCCCGGCCACACCCGTGGCCACATCGGGGTCTACGATCCCGTCCACAAGGCGGCGGTCCTGACCGACGCCATCCTGTGGCGCGGGCTGCAGGACGTGCAGGGCCAGATCGTCATGCCGCCGACGTATTGCTACACGGAAACCTACCGGGCGACGATCCGGTTCGTCGAAAGCCTCGACATCCACTCGTTGTTCCTGTCGCACTACGCCGTGATCACCGGACGGGAGGATATCGGGGATTTCATCGCCGAGACCCAGCGGTTCGTCGACCGGACGGATGCGGCCATCCTCGATGTCCTAAGGCAATCCCACGGATGGAAGACCCTTGAAGAGATGATCGACGCGGTCGACCCACTGGTCGGGCCGTTTGGCGATGCACGTCTGGAACTGGCGTACCCCCTGCTCGGCCATCTGAACGAGTTCGTCCGGCAGGGCCGTCTCGAAGAGAGCGCCAGCGATGAACTGACCTGCTGGCGGTTCCGGGGATAAGGCTTGGCTCATCCAGAAATGAGATCGTGTGATGTCGTATAGAGTCCTCCTCGTCGACGACGATCTCAATGTGCGCGAGATCATCGGGGGACTGCTCGAGGTATTAGGCTACGAGTACGTGACGGCTCCGGACGGGCAAGCTGGCCTCGACCATCTCCGGCAGGAGTCGTTCTCGGTGCTCGTGACCGACATCCACATGCCCCGGATGGACGGCCTGCAACTCGTCCAGCAGGCGCGACTCCTCGACCCGTTCCTGGGGATCATCGTCATCACTGGGCTCACCGACCTGAGCATGGCCGTGCAGGTGATGAAGGCCGGGGCGAATGAGTACCTGCTGAAGCCTGTGCAGTTCGACGCGCTCAGCGTCAGCCTCGAAAAATGTCTCGATCATCGGCGACTCCAGCTCGAAATCCAGTCGTACCAGACCGGCCTGGAAGAGAAGGTGGAACAACGCACCACCCAGCTCCGGAGCACCCTCCATGCCCTTCAGAGCGCGCACGACGCGGTGAAACAGGCACACCTCGACCTCATCACCGTCCTGGCGAAAGCGGCAGAGATTAACGATGGGGATACCGGACATCACGTCCGTCGGGTCAGTGCGTATGTCGCCACGATCGCGGAACACCTCGGCAAGACGACGGACGAGATCGATCAATTAGCCCAGTTCGCCACGATCCACGACATCGGCAAGGTGACGATCCACCCCGACATCCTCCAGAAGCCCGGTAAACTCAGCTACGAAGAGTTCGACGTGATGAAACAGCACACCATCCGAGGCGCGGAGATCTTGAAGCAGGCCTCTTCGCTGGAGATGGCCGTCAACATCGCGCTCCATCATCACGAATGGTACGACGGCTCCGGCTATCCTCACGGCCTCTCCGGCGACACTATCCCGTTCGAGGCGCGCCTGACCAGCATCGCCGACGTGTTCGACGCCCTCACGATGCGCCGGTGCTACAAAGAGGCGTGGACGATCGACCAGGCCATACATACGATCCGCGCGGAACGAGGTCGCCAGTTCGACCCGACCCTTGTCGATGCGTTCCTGCAGGTCTATGATAAGATTGTCACCATTCGACAGGCGCTTCCGGAATAAAAGAATAGTGACGAGTGACAAGTGACGAGCAAAAGATTTGTCACTGATTTTTCACGACCACCGAAAGGGAGACTTATGCCCAGTCGAACGAAAACATCAACGACAAAACCTGTCATCCGTTGTGGGATCATCGGCTATGGCGGCGCGTTCAACATGGGGAAAGCCCATGCCGGATGGATCAAGGAGACCGATGGCCTGGAACTGGCCGCGGTCTGCGATATCGACCCGACGCGCACTGATGCCGCCCGGCAGGACTTTCCGGGGATCGCGACGTACAACCGGGTGGACGACCTGCTCGCCCGGTCGGCTGTCGACCTCTGCACGATCGTGCTGCCGCACAACCTGCACGCGCCCGTGGCCATCCAGTGCCTCAACGCAGGACGGCACGCGATCGTCGAAAAACCGATGTGCATCAGCGTCAAAGAAGCGACGGCCATGATCGAGACGGCGAAGAAGGCGAAACGCATGCTCTCCGTCTTCCATAACCGGCGCTTTGACGGGGATTTCATGGCGATCAAAGAGGTCATCGACAAGGGACTGATCGGGCAGGTGTTCCATGTCGAGGCGGGCGGGGGTGGGTACGGCCATCCGGGCCGCTGGTGGCGAGCGGAAAAGAAAATCTCCGGCGGGGCATTCTACGACTGGGGTGCGCACATCGTCGACTGGATGCTCCATTTCCTGCCCGGCCGGATCGTCGGGATCAACGGGTATTTCCAGAAACTCAAATGGTTCGACGCGACGAACGAGGACCACGTCCAGGCCGTCTTCCGGTTCGACACCGGCGCGGTCGGGGAAGTGCAACTGTCCCACCTCGCTCGCGTCGGCCGGGCGCGGTGGCGCATCCTGGGGACGGAAGGCGGGATTCTCGACACGGGCGGGGAGAGCTTCAAGGTGGTCACCGACATCCACGGCATCGCGACCGAGATGACCGTCCGGTACAAGAAGGGCGACTGGCCCGCCTATTACAAGAACATCGTCGGACATCTGCTCCGCGGGGAGCCGCTCGCGGTGACGCCGGAGTCGGCCCGGCGGGTGATCGCAGTCATGGAGACGGCGGAAAAATCGCACAAGAGCGGGAAGACAGAGAAAGTGCCGTACGAATGATGCGACGACAGGGGAGCACGCCATGCGGGTAGGGACCTGTATCCCGGTCGATGAGACGGTGTCTGTCAACGGCCAGTTTCACCTCGAAAAAGCGCTGTCCGTCATGTTCCAGATGGGCATCCGGGGATGTCTGACCAACTTTGGTCCGGACGAATCTCGCTGGGATACCTCGGCGCGTGAGCTGGCAACCGCGTTGAAGAATACCGGGATGACCCTGATGGAGTATAATGCGCCGCTGTGGCTGCAGCCGCGAGAGCGTTCTGGCTGTCAACCGCTCGCCCACAAGTTTGCCCGGCTCCTGGAGATCGCAGAAAGCATCGGGTGTCTGAACGTGGTGGCATGCACTGGCGGGTTCGGGAAAGGCCTCGGTCCTCATCCCCGGAACCGGAGTCAGGAGTCCTGGGATCTGCTGCGGGAGACCTGCCTCTTGCTCGCGGGAGAGGCAGAGCATCAGGGATTACGCGCGCGCGTCCTGATCGAACTGGTCTACACCAGTGTCATCTGGTCGCCGCAGACGCTCGCCCGGTTCGTGACTGACATCAACAGTCCGAACGTGCAAGGTCACATGGATATCGCCAATTGTTTGACGTTTGACAATATCTATGATCATGCCGCGTTCATCCGGGAGTCGTTTGTGGTGTTAGGGGGACGCATCCAGAGCTCGCACGTCAAAGATGTCGCGCCGATCGAGTCGTATTTTCCGGGATTGGCGGAGTGTCTGGTTGGGGAGGGGGTGTTGGATTTCCGCGCGTATCTCGGCTGTCTGGCTCAGATGCCCCCGGAGTTCCCCGTCCTGATCGAGCACATGCGGGCGTCGCACGAGATCGAGCGCTCCTACCGGCGGGTTGCGGCCATCGCCGAGGAGATGGGCATTCGTGTGTGGAGCGATGAGACGCACCCACAGACACGCGAAACAGGCACAGCCGGATGAAGGAGCCTCCCATGCCTCCGATCCGTCTCGGTGGGATTGGCTGCGGGGGGATGGCCGCCGGGGTGCATTTCCCGGCGATCCAGCGAATCCCTGAATTGCAGTTAGTCGCTCTGTGTGACCTCGATGAGGCTCGTCTGGCCGAGACGGCTGATCGGTTCCGGGTGTCTCACACGTTCGTCCGGTTCGAGGAGATGCTCGACAGCGGCCTGATCGACGCGGTCAGTATCATCGGCCCGCCATCCTTGCACGTGATCGCCGGCCGGGCGTGTCTGCTCCGTCAGATTCCGTTTATGACGGAAAAACCGCTGGCCCTGACAGTGGCCGAGGCGACGAGTCTGGCCGACCTGGCCGATCAACACGGGGATTGTGGGCAGGTCGGGTTCACCAACCGGTTTGCTCCGGCCCAACGCCTCGCCTGGAGAATCTCCCGCCTCCCCGAATTCGGCCCGCTCTGCTTCGTGGCGACCACCCATCTCACCCACTGTCGTATGAGTCCGTTCTGGGACATCGAGAACGGGGTTGAGGCGTTTATCCATCTCCACGGCGTCCATGCGATCGACCTGTGGCGATTCTTCGGAGGGGATCCGGTCGAGGTCTCGGCTTCGGTCGCGGGTCTGCGGCCGTTAGGCCCGCCCCACCATGCCTACGGCTCCATCTTAGTGTCCGTGCGCACCAGCGATGGTCCGCACGGCACGATTCAGATGAAAGCGAGCGCCTCTCATAACGGCGATATCAATGCCGATGTGATGGGGGAGCGGGGGCGCGTGCGTGTGGAGAACGACCAGTGCCTGACGTATGAACGCGGGCTGGAGTGGGTGCGACAGGTGATGGGGGATGACGTCCTGGCGGATACGTTCCTGACCGACCAGCCGGCCGGTCAATTTCTGGGGACCGGCAACATCATGCATAGCTATTGGGACTTTTTCCGGTATGAGTGGATGGCGTTCGCACGGACGCTGTTAGCCGGAGCCTCATTCTCCCCCTCGATTCGCGATGGCGCGAAGACGGTCTGCCTCACCGACGCGATCTGCGCCAGCCTGCGGGCTGGAGGCGCTCCCACGCCGGTGAGCTTTTGATCTCATCATGAAGGAGGACGCCATGCCCACGATGAAAGGTCCAGCGATTTTCCTCGCCCAGTTCATGCGGGACCGGGAACCCTACAACACCATCGACAACATCGGACGATGGGTGGCGGGGTTAGGCTACAAGGGGGTGCAGCTCCCGGCCTGGGACTCGCGCGTCATCGACCTCGACACCGCCGCCGCCTCCAAGACGTACTGTGATGAGTATAAGGGGAAGCTGCATGAGCTCGGCCTCGACATCACGGAGTTAGCGGGCTACTTAGCGGGACAGGTGCTGGCCGTGCACCCGGCGTACGAACTGATGTTCGAAGCGTTTCATCCGGCGGGTCTGCGGGGGGAGGCCCGGACCGAGTGGGCGGCCGGTGAGCTGAAGAAATGCGTGCATGCCTCGGTCAACCTGGGCACGACGGTCATCCCCGTCCTGTCGGGCGGATTTGCCTGGCATCTGGTCTACCCGTGGCCGCAGCGTCCGGCCGGGATTATCGAAGAAGCGTTCACGGAGCTTGCCAGACGGTGGCGGCCCCTTCTCGACCTGGCGGCTGACCACGGGCAGGTGTTCGCGTACGAGCTCCACCCGGGGTCGGACGTGTACGACGGAGCGACCTACGAGATGTTTCTTGGATATACCGATAACCATCCCGCCGCCTGCCTGAACTACGACCCGAGCCATTTCCTGCTCCAACAGCTCGATTACCTCGACTTCATCACGCTGTATGGCGAGCGCATCAAGGGATTCCACGTCAAAGACGCCGAGTTCCGTCCGAGCGGCCGCGTGGGCGTGTACGGCGGCTATCAGCCGTGGACCGGACGTGCCAGTCGATTCCGCTCGCCCGGGGACGGCCAGGTGGATTTTACGCGGGTGTTCACCCTGCTCACCGAGGCGGGCTATGCCGGCTGGGCGGTGCTGGAGTGGGAATGCTGCATCAAGAGTCCCGAGCAGGGCGCGGCCGAAGGCGCGCCGTTCATCGCCCGGCACCTGATCGAGACGACGGCGGTGGCGTTCGATGATTTCGCGGGCGGCCAGCCCACCGAGGTCGCCCGGAATCGACAGATCCTCGGCTTGTAGGAGCGCGATTCATCGCGCTCTGGGCGTAACACGCTGCACCCTTACGCACAAGGAGACTCGATCATGCAATCATGGACACGCAAACTGCGCATGGGGATGGTAGGCGGAGGCCAGGGGGCGTTTATCGGGGCAGTCCATCGGATAGCCGCCACCCTGGATCAGCAGGTCGAACTGGTCGCCGGCTGCTTCTCGCGCGATCCCGACAACACCCGGATCACCGGGGCCCAACTCTACCTTGACCCCGCGCGCTGTTACGCGACCTATGAGACGATGGCGGCGGCTGAAGCCCGGCTGCCAGAGGACAGGCGGATCGACTTTGTGACGATCGTGACGCCCAACGTCTCGCACTTTTCCATCGCCAAGACATTCCTGGAAGCGGGTTTCCACGTAGTCTGCGATAAGCCCATGACGTACTCCCTCGACGAGGCTGAGCGACTGATGGGACTCGTCGAGAAGACGGGACGCGTCTTTGCCCTCACCCACAACTATACCGGCCATCCGCTCATCCGGCACGCGCGCCATCTGTTCCGTTCGGGCGAGATGGGAGTAGTCCGGAAAGTGCTCGTCGAATATGTCCAAGACTTCCTGATGGTCCCGCACGAGAAGCTCGGCCAGAAGCAGGCGGCCTGGCGGGTGGACCCCGCTCAGTCGGGGATCGGCGGCACGTTAGGCGACGTGGGCACGCACTGCGTGAACCTGCTGGAGTATGTCACCGGGGATCCGATCACGGCGCTATGTGCGGACAAGAGCACGTTCCTCCCCGACCGGACGCTGGATGAAGACGTGAACGCGCTCCTTCGCTTCAAGGGCGGCGGGAAGGGGGTGCTGAGCATCAGCCAGGTGGCGACGGGCGAGGAGAACGGACTCACCCTCCGCGTCTACGCCGATAAAGGGGCGATAAAATGGGCTCAGGAAAACCCCAACTACCTCGAACTCTACCGGTACGGCGAGCCTCGGCGGGTGCTGACACGCGCGCAGGGCTACCTCTCTCAACCGGCGGCCGCAGCCACCCGGATTCCTCCGGGCCATCCGGAAGGCTACCTGGAGGCGTTCGCCACGATTTACGTGGGCGTGATCGAGGCGATCAGGCGGTCTCTCGACGGTCATCCGATGCGACCTGAGGACTACGAATTCCCGACGGTGTACGACGGCCTGCGCGGGATGCAGTTCATCTCGAAGGCGGTTGAATCCTGTCACCAGGCCTCAACGTGGGTGGCCATGCCCTCTTAGGGGGGATGCTGCCTCAAGACCCGCAGCAACCGCTCGTCCGCCCCGTCGACGATATGATCGGGCAGCGGACGGGCGTAGAACGGATGGCCGAACCGCACGGTTGCCCAGCGCTTCGCGTACTGGCATTGGAGCAGGTAGCGTGGGCGGTCGGACAGGTTGGGCGCGCCCCGGTGCCAGGTCTGATGGTCCAAAAGATAGATGTCCCCGGCCTTGCAGAGAATCGACTCTGGCCCGCGCCCCTCGAACGACGGGCTGGCCGGGTCGTTGGGGGGACGGCCTGAGTAGTGGCTCCCCCGGACGACCTGGGTGGGCCCATGCTCCACCGTGTCGATGTCCGTCAAGGCCACCTGGGCGGTCAGCCAGAACACGGGCAGCCGGATGCGCGGGTCATGGCGCGGGATGTCGTCGGGCAGCGGAAACTCTACCATGTCGTCCACGTGCCAGACGGTGATCCCTTCGCCCGTGCGACTCCGGATCACGTTCTGCCCACAGAGTCGGGGTTCCGGGCCGAGGATGGCCTCCACCAGGCTGAGCATCGGCTCCCGCACCAGGATATCGCCGAAGAGCGGATCGAGCGCATGGGTATACCAGAGGACCTGCGTATTGACCGCGGTGCGTAGAAACTGCGTGCCATTCAGGCTGGGATCGGCCATCAGTTCCTCGGTCCTGGCGCGGAGGGCTTCGACCTCCACGCCGGTCAGCACGCCGGGGACGAGCGCAAACCCATCCCGGTAAAACGGCTCCAGGATCGCGTGGGTGCGGGCCTCATCGAACGGCTCCCCTGACAGAATCACAGTTCGTCCCATCACCGTCTCTCCTCAGATTCTCTCATCCCGACGCTTCGTCGAGCATGGCGCTGATGAACAGGAATTTGAGAGGAGTCTCACCGATATTCCGGTGGCCGTGCATGACGTTGCGAGGCAGCAAGACACAATCGCCCGGACCGACCTCATACGTCTTGTCGCCCACGGTCACCTCCATCCGGCCTTCCAGAATATAGAACGCCTGTTCCTGGTTGCTGTGGGCGTGAGCATCGCCCGAACCGCCTCCCGGCGCGTATTCATTCGTGTGGATGACCAGGCGTTCCGAATTCAGCGCCGCTGGCCGTTGCGTGCTCTGCGCCGACGGTCCCAGAATGACTCGTGAGACGCCGCCGGGATGACCGTGAAATTCCCCGGGCAAGTTGAACCCGTCCCGGACGCAGAATTCTGTCTTCATGCTGAACCTCCCTCGCGTTGTTTCGCCTGCCACACCTTAACGATCTTCTCCGGAGTGAGAGGTAAATCCCAGATACGCACACCAATCGCGTCGTAAACGGCATTGCCGAGCGCAGGAGAGGTTGGCACGACCACGATTTCACCAGCGCCTTTGGCGCCGTAAGGCCCCTGCTGGTGGGGAACCTCGACGATGATGGACTGCATGGATTCGCTTCGTGGCATTTCGATGATGGTGGGAATTTTGTACGCCTCCAAGTTGGAGTTGGTCATACGTCCTTTCTCATCGAAGCACATCTCCTCGTGCAACGCAATCCCGATGCCCATACACGCGCCGCCGAAATTCTGCATCTCAACCCCCTGCGGGTTCATCGCCTTGCCGACGTCAATGGCGGAGACGAACTTCAGCACACGGACCTGCCCGGTCTCCACGTTGACCTCGACTTCCGCGGCCTGGGCGCCGTGTCCCATGTACGCCATCGGATGCTCACCCTGCCCGGTGTTCGGGTCATGCGGGCTGGCGGAGACCTCCCACGTCGCCTTGCCGAAAATCTCGACAGCCGCCGGCCGTTTGCCCGCCAGCATCTCGACCACGAAGAGATCGCCGACTTCGATGAACCTGGCCGGGTTCTCCTTGACGAAGATACGCCCACCGGACACGTCCAGTTTGTCAGGGTCAACCCCCAACTGGGGTGCGGCTTCCTGGCGCATCTGGCGCGTGGCATCGGCGCACGCTAAGCGCGTGGCATTGCCGGTGTGGAAGGTCTGTCGAGAAGAGCCTGCGACGTGGTCAAAGGGGGTAATGGCGGTGTCTGGTGTGACGAGTTTGACCCGCTCGATCTCAACGCCGAACTCATCGGCCACGATCTGAGTGAGGACGGTATACGCGCCCTGCCCCAAATCGACCGCGCTCGTTCGGAGTTCATAGGTATTGTCCTCGTGGACCTTCACATCAACGCTGGCGGCGGTTGGGGCGAAGGAATATTTATTGCCCAGGGCAATGCCTTTGCCTCGGTACCAGGGGTGGCCGGGCTGTTCGCTGGGGGTCCCCCACTCGATGGCCTCGGCGCACTTGGTCAGGCACTCATGCGCGCTGAAGGCATGGGCCGGCATGGTGATGGCGGTGCGCTCGCCTTCGGTCAACAGGTTTTTCATGCGCAGCGCGACGGGGTCAATGTGGCACGTTCTGGCGATGATGTCCATCTGGGTCTCGACGGCCCAGGCCGACTCCGCGCAGCCATAGCCCCGCAGCGCACCGCCAGCGATGCGGTTGGTATACACCCCGTAGGAGTCCACCCAGAGCGCGGGGAGGCGGTAGGAGCCGGGGTACAGATGGGTGGAGAAGATCGGTTTCAGAAACCCCTCGCCGCTATACGCCCCACCCCAGAATATCGAGAGGATCTTCCGTCCGAGCAGCACGCCATCGTGGCTCACCGCGTCTTTGATGGAGAAGATAAACGGCGTGCGTGCTGACGTGGTCGTGAATTCCTCTTCACGGGTCAACACGACCTTGACCGGACGGCGCGCTTTTTTAGCGAGCGCGGCCGCGATGGCGCCCTCGTGGACTGTGAGCTTGCCGCCGAACGCACCGCCGACAAAGGGCACGATGACGCGGACCTTGGACGGCGGCAGTCCCAACGCGCGGCTCAGGCCGTCACGGGCGATATAGGGCGATTGCCCACCTGCCCAGACGGTCAGCGTCCCGTCCGGTCCCCACTGCGCGACCGCCGCGCGGGGCTCCATGCAGGTGGTGTGGACGTAGCCGGTCATGTAACGGTTTTCGAGGATGAAGCCGCCCTCCGCCTCCGCTGTGTGGAACGCCGCGTCGATATCCCCGTGACGAATGCGGTAGGCTTGCCAGAGGTTCGGCGGACGCTTGTCCATCTCGGCGAGTTCGATCAAGCGTTCGTATTCCTCGTAGTCCTCATGGAGGACGACCGGCGGGTCTAAAGCGATGGCTTCCTCCGGGTCGAACAGGGCTGGCAATTCTTCGTATTCGACCGTCATCTGTTCACACGCTTCTCGCGCGATCTCCGGCGTGTCCGCCGCGACCGCCGCGATCGGCTCACCGACGAAGCGTACTGTGTCGTGGGCGAGCAAATATTCGTCCCGTGTCAGGACGCCCAAACGGACATCGGGCAGGTCGGCGGCGGTGATGACCGCCCGCACCCCGGGCACTTGTTCGGCTTTGCGAGTATCGATAGATAAGATTTTGGCGTGCGCCAACGGACTGCGCTTGATTTTCCCGAAAATCATACGTGGCAGTACGATATCCCCCGTGTATTGGGCGGCTCCAGTCACTTTCTCGATGCCATCGATGCGCTTGGGAGAAGTTCCAACGACTTTCATGGGTGATTCACCTCCTCAACCGTCTGCGCTACGACTTCCTCGCCACGCTCAGAATCGCCCGCGTGGCATGGGTGTACACCCCGCAGCGGCACAGGTTCCCAACGAGCGTGTGACGGATGTCTTCCTCAGTTGGGTTCGGGTTTTCGTCAAGCAACTTCTTCGCGGTCAGCAACATCCCCGGCGTACAGAACCCGCACTGCACGGCGCCGTGCTCGAGGAACGCGATCTGCAGCGGATGCAGATGATCGGGCGTGCCCAGGCCTTCGATCGTCAAGACCGATTTTCCCTGCGCCTGCAGGCCGAGCACCAGACAAGATTTTACCAGCTCTCCATCCAGAAGGACGGTGCAGGTTCCGCAACGCCCATCCTCACAGCCGCACTTGGTTCCCGTCAGGCCGATGCCATCACGGATGACCTCCATTAAGGTATGGGAGGCCTCAACGAGCAGGTTGTACTGTTCATCATTGACGGTCAACGACAGGGAGTATTTCATGGCCGCACCTCCAGCGCGCGCGCAACCGCCTCCGTCAGCGCCGCCCGGGTCAGCACGCCAACGAGGTCCTGTTTGTATGCGCTCGATGCCATCGGCTCACTCCGTGGGGTGAGATGGGTGGCCGCGAGGGTGGCCGCTTCGGTCAGCGATCGGGTGTCTTCGAGGAGGTTGCGGTGAGCGAGCCGCTGTTCTGCCTCTGTGGCACGGGTTGGGGCGCCCAGGCAGTTGCCGAGCACGATGCGCGGCTCCTGACACTGCCCCGTGTCATCAAGGCTGACGAACGCACCGACGCTGACAACGGGAAAATCGCCTGCACGCGGGGAAAACCGGCAGTAGACAGCCGCCGAGCGCCGGAGGGCAAACCCTGGGATCGTGACCTCCGTCAGTAACTCGCCCGGCTTGGCGGTCGTGGTAAACGGGCCGGCGAGAAACTCATGGAGATTGACCATCCGTTCCCCTTGCGTTGAAACCAGGGTGACTTCGGCGTTGAGCGTCATCAGCGCGGTGTTGATATCACTGGCCGGATGCGCCCCACAGATGTTGCCGCCGAGCGTTCCCCGGTTGCGAATGTGTTGATCAGCCACGGTGTGTGCGGCTTCGCTCAGCGCACGCAACGTCGGGTATTCGTTGCCTGCATTGCCTAAGCGGTGGAGCGTCACCATCGCCCCAATTCTGACGCCCCTCTGTTCAGCCGTGATGCCGTCCAGCCCGGCAACGCTCTGGAGACTGACCAGGCATGATGGCTTGATGAAACCTTGCCGCAGCAACAGGGCGATGACTTGACCACCTGCCACGACTCTGGCGCCGTCGCCGTGTTCGGCTAACAGCGTGAGGGCCTCCGCGACGGTCGTCGGCTCACAGTAGCAACAATTGAGCATACGGTTCCTTCCTCCAATACCGCCAAGGTGCCATTGAGGGAACACCCTTCCATCTCACCTTCTGCCTTGTTACCCGTCCCAACTGGCTATGAAGCTCTCGACCGTGAGATCGATCGGCATCTCGTTGAAGAAGTAACGCATTGGCCCTGACTGGAAGCCCGGAGCAAAACGCTCGTCATCGGCCTGGAGCTTGGCGTCGATGATCTTAAACCGTTCCCAGAGGACCTCCGCTTCCTTAGCTGAAAATCGATCCGCGAATGGGGGACCCCAATTGAACGTTCCGGGGTGTGGTCTCAGTGCCGCGCTCCGAAGCGCTGGCGGCACTCCCTCACGGGTGGGATGCTTCTGAAGAGAGATACAGAAGACCGCCTTGCACAGATAGACCGTCGAGAGTAGCTTGCCGTTGTCGCCCCGCCCTGGATGAAGCCGATCGAGCGCCGCGTGGTAGGAGGGGCCGTCTTTGTGCATGACCGCCCGAAGGGCCGCTTCCGTGTGAGCCTGCATCTGCTCGCTGCGCTGTGCCCAGCGGTCAAACATCATCCGGGCTTCGGATGACAGAAACCTGGTATAACTCAAGTCTTTGTAGTACGTATGATTGCTATACCCGCCGTGGATCGTGCGCCGCAGCCTGGGGCTGTAGTTGCTCCCCCAATGTAGGAGGGGCAGGATATAGACGACGCCGTCGCCGGCCTTCAGGTGTGTCTGGATGCCACCCGGCAATGGCACGCGCGGGTTCTCGAGCAATTGGCGATCTTCCACGTCGGTATTCACACGACGATGGCTTCCCGGCACCACCCACAGCACATCGTCGTCGTAGAGCGGGATATTCCATTGCACATACCGCGGCCCATTCTCAAGGAGATCCATCAAGTACCCCTGCAGGGGGGCGGTGTCGATGGGATGGACATCCCGGTGCCAGTTGGCGGGACCATGGTCGCGGACCGGATTGCACATCAGCATCATTTCCGTGACCGCCGGATCGGGGGTCCCCAACAATTCCCGGCTGACGCCCAGCGTATGGTCGTGCAGCCAGAACTCGACTGCCTTCGCCGTCTGCTCGTCGATCAGCTCGGGCGTCTGGTGGAGCAATAACCGTGGCTGGGCGGCTGTCTCCCAGGCCCCACCGGGTGGGTCCTGCGGCTGGCGATCCCGTGCCCAGATCGCCCGCTGGCGTTCGACCAGGGTTTCGTAGCTTGTCCGCAACGCATCCAGAGTGTCCGGTGGGATCACGTTGCGGAGGATCAGATACCCGTCCTCCAGGAATCGGTCTCGATCCAGTAGCATGAGTGCGCCTCCCTCTAAGAACCGCTCACACCATAGCACCCTGAGCACAGCGAATGGTCTCAGAGACGCAGAATTCTGTCTTCATGTAGAGCCTCCCTTCCCAGCGCAGTGCAAGGCATACCCCGCGATGATCTCCTGCCTTCGGAAGCAATCGACCGTATGGTCATTCACCATCCCCGTGGCCTGCATATGCGCATAACACACCGTTGATCCTATGAATTTGAAGCCTCGCTGGCGCAGATCCTTGCTCAGCGCATCCGACTCGCCACTCGTCGCGGGATACTCACTCAGTGCCCTCAGCTCGTGCACGATTGGCTTCCCATCGACAAACTTCCACATATAGGCGTCAAAGCTGCCGAATTCCTCCTGGACCTCCAGAAATCGCTGCGCGTTGATAATCGCGGCGAGGATTTTCGCGCGGTTGCGGATCAGTCCAGGATTCCCGAGGAGTTCTTGTACCTTCTGCTCGTCATACCGGGCCACTTTGTCAGGATCGAAATGATCAAAGGCGAGGCGATACTGCGCCCGTTTTCTCAGCACGGTATACCAGCTCAATCCAGCTTGAGCGGCTTCCAGGGTGAGGAATTCGAAGAGACGTCGGTCGTCATGAACAGGGATACCCCATTCTTTATCATGATAGTCGATGTAATCCGGTTTGTTGAGGTCCACCCAAGGACAGCGACAACGAGGGGATGTTTTGCGCATCGGGACTCCCCGTGATCTGGCGTCTTTCGTTGACAGCGGATGCTTTAGCCTCGCCCGAATCGCTCGTGCGGTTTGACCTTCAGATTCGGCAGTCGTTCCCAGTACCGGGCCGTGGGCGAGTCCCGCCATTCCTTGTCCAGGACCTCCCAGGAGAAGGGATCGCCGAGCCAGTGAAAGTGGGGCTTGAGCCAGGCGTCCGTGATCGTGTGACTCTCCCCCGCGTACCGAAAATCCATCGACAGCCGGAGCACATCCGGGGTGTGATTGTCGGCCGCGGCGTGTACGGTGAGGGATTTGAACAACAAGAGATCCCCGGTGCGGTAGTCGGACTGGAGCCACTCCAGGCTGGGATCGACCCAGACCGTGTTGCCGCCGGGGCCGGGGGCCGGCCGCGGCGCGAGGAAGCCCGCTTTGTGGCTGCCTTTTAGTATCCGCAGTCCTCCGACCGCTTCCGGAATGTCGCCGAGCGGAGCCCAGCAGGAGATGATCTCCGTGGAACCCCCGACGTAGAGCCAATCTTGATGGGGCTGCGTGCCGCGCTCATTATCCCGCGGGAAGGCGATGCGAGCGATCGTCATGGGAAGGGCAAAGACCGGCTCCTGGAAGAGGTCTTCCATGATGCGGTGGACAGTGTCGTACAGCTTCAGCCGGTGAAACGCTTCCAGCGCCTGGACCTGCGCATAGACGGAATGCCATGCGGGCTCGCCTTCGAGAATCGGGGGGTGATCGGTCAGGCCCTCCATCAGGTCGGAGCCTGGTCGGAGCCAGCCGGCGTCCTGACAGTACTCGAGGATGCGCCGCTGCACGTGCAGCACTTCGGCTGTCGGCAGGATATTCCTCAGGAACAAGTAGCCGTCATCGCGGAGCCGTTTTCGCAGCAGGGATGGCTGGCCAAGGAGATCGTTCGATTCGATGAAGTGCCTCATCGGACACCCCTTTCTCAGAGGTCTTTCGTACGAGTTTTCTGAATGGCAGGCCAGTATATTATGCTACACTGGATTCCCAGAGTCAAGGAATTCTGTGTCAGCCGGTTTGAGAAAAGGCTTGATGCCATCAAGAGGGATTCCTATCTTCGTGTCATCTCCTTCTCATCCGTTCTCAGGACTCTGCGTCGCGATCTCAGGAACCCACGCCAGGATAGGAACCGATGACAGAATACTATGGCATCCAACACAGCGTGATTGAATGGGCCTACGTGTCCGGCACGCGAGACGAGGCCACGTGTCACGAGGTTGAGCTGGATGTGGTCGTGACAGATCCGGAACAGCAAGAATGGAAGGTCCCGGCATTCTGGGCAGGCGGCCAGGACTGGCGGGTTCGTTTCAGTCCGCGAACGCCCGGTGTGTATCACTATCGAACGCACTGTTCCGATGAGCAGAACGGTGACCTGCATGGCCGGGAAGGGGTCCTCACCGTCGCGGCCTACCAAGGCAACAACCCGCTGCTGACACACGGACCCTTACGAGTGAGCGCGAATCGCCGGTACCTTGAGCACCTCGACGGCACGCCGTTTTTCTGGCTCGGGGATACCTGGTGGATGGGACTATGCCAGCGGAACGGATGGAGTTTTGAGGATTTTCGGGTGCTCGCGGCCGATCGCGTGAAGAAAGGGTTCAGTGTCATCCAAATCGTGGCGGGGCTGTATCCCGATATGCCACCCTTCGACCCGCGGGGAGCGAACGAGGCCGGACATCCGTGGGAGCACGACTACACGTGCATCAACCCGGCCTATTTTGATCGGATGGACCTGCGGATTCACTGGCTGGTCAAGTCGGGCCTGGTGCCCTGTATCGTCGGATGCTGGGGGTACTTTTTGCCGTGGATGGGACTGAAGAAGATGAAGCAGCACTGGCGGTATCTCATCGCACGGTATGGCGCGTATCCCGTGGTGTGGTGTCTGGCGGGCGAGGGGGCGATGCCCTACTACCTCTCGGCACAGCGAGAAGCAGACTCGGCTTTTCAGAAGCGGGGCTGGACCGAGGTGGGACGGTATGTACGGAGCATCGATCCCTACCATCACCCCGTCACCATTCATCCCAACACGACGGCCAGGGAGACGGTGGAGGAGAGCGCCGTGCTGGATGTGGACATGCTCCAGACTGGCCATGGTGGCTGGGGGAGCGTGTTGAATACCCTCACCCTGGTCAATCGCGCGTATACCCAGGCCCCGTCCATGCCGGTCATCAACGGAGAAGTCTGTTACGAAGGACATCAGCAGATCAGTTGGCATGATATCCAGCGGTTCCTGTTCTGGACCAGTATGCTGAGTGGAGCAGCGGGTCATACGTACGGCGCGGGGGGTATCTGGCAGATGAACACCCGAGAGCAGCCGCATGGACCGTCCCCGCACGGGGGAACGTATGAAAACACCGCATGGGATGTGGCGATGCAGCTTCCAGGTTCGCATCAGCTTGGTCTGGGCAAAGCCCTCTTGATGCGCTATCCCTGGTTTCGGTTCGAGCCGCATCCTGAATGGGTTGAGCCTCGTTGGAGTCCCCAGAATTATATGCTGCCTTTTGCAGCCGGTATTCCTGGGGAAGTCCGCGTCGTCTACATCCCGTCGCGGATCTACAACTGGAGCGGCCCGGTGCTACAGCATCTGGAGGACGGTATCAGGTACCATGCCCGGTATGTCGATCCCATCAGCGGGCATGAGTATGCGCTGGGGGAGGTCGTCGCAACCGCCGATCAGACGTGGCAAGCGCCAAACGTGCCGTTGGCTCAGGATTGGGTGCTCGTCCTCGAACGGCATTGATGCGTTCGGCACAGTGTCGGCACAGCACTTAGAACGCCTGCCTTCTACCGAAATGATTGATTTTGGCCATTGACACCTTGCGATGGCGCTGTTACTTTATTCCAGTGTCTCTGAGTGAACTGATTGCGGACAGTTGAGTGAGCGTGTTATGCGCATTGACTATATTGTCTGTTCCGAACCCATCGAAGCAAAACTGGCCACAAAACACTCGATCACGGTTCGGGAAGCGCGTCAGGTCTTGCTCAATCGTCCACAGTTCCGTTTTGCGGAAAAGGGTTATACGAAAGGTGAGAATGTCTATGCCGCGTTCGGACAAACCTTTGGTGGCCGGTATGTCGTTGTCTACTTTGTCTATAAACCCGATACCGCCACAGCAATCATAATCAGCGCACGCGACATGAGCGCGAAGGAGCAGAGGGCCTATGGCCGCAAATAAACGCAGCAGCATTTCAAAAGCCGATTCTTTGGAGAAGATGGGAGAGTTTTGGGATACGCATGATTTCACAGAGTATGACGATCCCAACGCGCCGGATGCGGATTTTACGGTGACCTGTGCGGTTCCGATCGCGTTAGACATTTTCGAAGCGGTTGAACAGTACGCGCATCGGCAAGGGATAGGCGTTGAAACCCTGATCAATCTCTGGGTGCAAAAGAAACTGGCCGAAGAGGCTCAGACGACAGAGGATCGAGAGTCTGAGTAGCATTGCGCGGCATCCTCACCAGAGTCGGCCTCCCATCTTCCATCTATTCAGAATTGAGTCTTCGATAGCTATTCGAACACTCAAATAATCCCTGATCGAAAACCGGTATAGTAGGGCCGTTCGTTACTGAACTACGGAAATTCCAGCGATGGTACGGATCTATTGTTTACCCGATGAACGTGAATTTGAGATCAAGACGGAGGTCACCATTTTGGACGCGGCGCTCCAGGCCGATACGCCTTTTACCTGTGAATGCGGCGGTGGTGGGGATTGCTGTACATGCCGCGTGCTGGTGCTGGAAGGATTGGAACACTGTACGCCGCGCACCGAGCAGGAACAGGAACGTGCCACGGCACTGGACTTTCCGCCCAATGTCCGTCTGGCCTGCCAGACACGGGTAACGGGCGATGTGACGGTACGGCGTCTGGTTATCCAGGACATGAAGCAGGGTACTTCTGATACAAATGAGACGCCAACTCCGCCGATCCTCGAACGGCATCACAGGCATCTGTCGATTCTCAACACCATTGCCGGGGAATTAAATCGATCTGTTGATCTTCGTCAGGCGCTCCAGACCGTCCTGGCACAGGTGGCGACTTTGCTGGATCTGGAGACCGGCTGGATCTTTCTGCTCGACCGGGATACCGAAGACTCGTATCTGGCCGCCTTGCAGAACCTGCCGCCAGCCCTTGCAGACAACCCACAGCTTCTTGAGGGCTCGTGTTATTGTCTCGACAGCTACCGGAACGGCAGTCTGAAAGGCGCGGCCAATGTCAATGTGATCACCTGCAGCCGGCTGCACAAGCTCACGGAGGGGACCGAAGGGTTGCGTTTTCATGCGAGCATCCCCCTGTATGCCCATGACCGAAAACTTGGTATTCTGAACGTGGCCAGCCGGAACTGGCGGGGACTCTCAGACGATGATCTCCGGCTGCTCAACACCATCGGAGACCTCCTCAGCATAGCGCTCGAACGGGCTCACCTCTTCGAGCAGAGCATCCATATGGGCGTCCTTGAAGAACGCTACCGGCTCGCGCGTGAACTGCATGATACGCTGGGTCAAGGACTCGCCGCCATCGTGATGAAACTTGACGCGCTGGATGCTGTGATCGAAGCGAATACAGCGCATGAGCAGATCCATGATCAACTCCATTACATCCTGGAGCTGGCACGCGCCAACCTCGAAGAAGGGAGACGCGCCATGCTTGATCTGCGGGCGGCTCCCCTTGAAGGATACTCGCTGGCCGAGGCGCTCACCCGACTAACGAACACCATTGCCACCGAATATCCCATCCGCGTCTCATGCTCCACCAGAGGCGACAACCACCCTTTACCTATCCGCATTCAATCAGGACTCTTCCGCATCGCGCAGGAAGCGCTCAACAATATTGTTCAGCATGCGCAGGCCTGTCAGGTCTCAGTACAATTGGTGACCATGCCAGGCCATGTCCATCTCACCATCAGGGACGATGGCTGTGGCTTCGACCCCTCTATGCTTCCTCCGAATCATTATGGCTTGATCGGCATCCACGAACGGGCGAAATTACTTGAAGGTAAAGTAGAAATAGAGAGCCGTCCTGAGCAGGGAACGACCCTTGATGTAAGTATTCCTTTGAGAGCCACGCATGGCGATGCCCATCCGCATCATGATCGTCGATGATCATCCCGTCGTGCGGGATGGCCTGCGTGCGATCCTCAACACCCAATCCGACTTCGAGGTCGTGGCCGAACTCAAAAATGGGACAGGGGTTGTGAACGCAGCGTCGTCCCTAAAGCCGGACGTGATCCTGCTCGATCTGGAAATGCCTGAAGTTGACGGCATCGAGGCATTGCATCGCCTGCGGACAGCCGGTCGCGAAGCACGCGTGATCGTTCTCACCGTGTTCGATACGGATGAACGTATCCTCGCGGCTGTGCAGGCTGGGGCCCAGGGGTATCTGCTCAAGGGTGCCACACGTGATGAGATTTTTCAGGCAATTCGCGTCGTGCATGCCGGTGGGTCGCTCCTCCAGCCGCTCATTACCTCCAAACTCCTCAAGCAGGTCCGTCAGGGCCAATCTGTACCCCAACCGGCCTGTCCGCTTACGCCGCGCGAACGGGACGTGCTGTGGCACGTCGCCAAAGGGTTATTGAACAAAGAGATTGCGGACGTGCTGCAGATCAGCGAGCGGACGGTCAAATTTCACATCAGCTCGATCCTGAGCAAGTTAGGCGCGGGCAACCGGACGGAAGCCGTCGCCATCGCCACGCAGCAGGGCATCCTCCCGAAAAAATAAACGCCAATCTGTCCGAAAAGACAGGTCATACCTGTCCTAATTACCAGTCATCATCTGGCCCTTTGCCTGAGGCAAAGGGCTTTTTTTCTGGCTATCTTTGTCGTGCGCACTCAATAAGGAGATCCTTATGAAAAAGCGGCATTCTTTTTTCTTTCGTGCCCAGCAGCGCCACCCGGTTCTGTTGCATCTGTTCGGTATGATGCTGGTGCAGGTGTGCATCATTTTCCTGCCCGTGGTACTCTATGCCGTGCTCTTTCAACCGGACATTCCATTCGCCTTCATTATAGCAAGGATTCCATGGGGACCGGTTCTTCTGGTCATCGCGATAGTGGCAGCCTTAAGCCTGCTCAACATGCCCTTGGATTCCGGCATCTGGATTCAGGCGGCGCCTGAGCCGGAAGAGGACGATAACGCATCGGCACCTGATGTGCTAATACCAGAGCAAGAGTTTCTGCATACGGATACCGAAAACGGCGTTGTCAAGATAACTGAGGCGGCGTTTTGATGTCCTCGAGGTCACAAAGGGATCGCTGCAACCACTGCGGTCGCCTGCTTCCCGATAACGGCATATGTCCGGCCTGTGTGAGGCGCATTCATACGCTCGATCGGCTCTTCCGTTATCTCAAACCTTATACCGACACCGTAGCCGTTCTATCTCTTGCCGCGGTCATGAGCGCCGCACTCAACCTCATCCCGCCCCTGATCACCCGTCGCCTTGTGGATGAGGTGCTGGTCGTCCGGGAAGGGAATATGATGTCGTTCGAAGACCGCATGAATCTTCTCATCTGGCTGGTCCTGGCGTTGTTCGGGCTTCGCCTGTTGCAGGAATTGGTAGACTGGGGAAGCCGCTGGACAAGAAGCTGGCTCGGGCCTCGCTTGAAGTCCGACGTCCGCAGCCAGCTTTATCGGCACCTTGAGTGGCTCTCCCTGCATGAACACGACAAACGACCGACAGGCGATCTCGTGTCGCGTCTCACGCACGATACACAGAAGTTCGAAGAATACCTCACGTCTTTTTTCTCCGGTCTGGTGACCAACTGCCTTATGGTTATCGGTACCTTCGGATTCCTTCTCTGGCTCAACCGGTCGCTGGCCCTGCTGCTGCTGCTCCCCATACCTCTACTGCTGGTCTGGACACTGCTTTTCAGCCAGTGTCTCCATGAGGATGCCCATCGCCGGCAGCGCTGCTGGTCGATGCTGACGACGCATCTGCAAGAGACCCTCTCCGGCATCCGCGTCATCAAAGCATTCAGCCGGGAGCACCGCGTGATACAGCAGTTCCGGCAACAGATCGAATATCTGGTCGATGTGACGGCACGCGGAGAGCGGAATCGGCACATCTCCTCCGAGACGGCCACCTGGATCATCGGGCTTGGCGGCCTGATCATCTGGTTTTTCGGGGGATTCGATGTTCTCCAGGGTGAACTGACGCTGGGCACACTGGTGGCGTTCTACGGGTATATTTCGCTTTTCTACCAGCCGGTAGAGTCGTTCGGACAGTTGCAGAACAAGACGATCGAGGCGGTCGTCAGCGCACAGCGCGTCTTCGAAATCCTGGACATTCGTCCGGAACCGTACCATGATCCGAAGGCGCATCCTATGCCCGCCATACAGGGCAGGATCCGATTTCGTGGCGTTACCTTCGGCTATGAGCCCCATCGTCCGGTGCTCCATGCCCTCGATTTCGACATCGCCCCCGGCGAGATGATCGGTCTGGTCGGCCGATCGGGCGCCGGGAAGAGCACGACTGTGAGCCTGATCGGCCGTTTCTACGAGGTGGATGAGGGGCATATTGAGATTGACGGGCTCGATATCCGGGAGATCCGTCTGGAAGACCTCAGACGTCAAACCGGCATTGTACTGCAGGATCCGATCCTGTTCGACGGGACTATCGCGGACAATATCCGATACGGCAAGCCTGATGCAACCTTCGCAGACATCATCCACGCGGCTGTCACGGCGAATGCTCATGATTTTATCGTCGCCAGGCCGGACGGCTACGATACCCGTGTCGGAGAACATGGCGTCAGGCTCTCCGGCGGTGAGAAGCAGCGCATCGCCATCGCCCGCGCGCTCCTGCAGGATCCGGCCATCCTTATCCTGGACGAACCCACCTCCTCGGTCGATGTGGAAACCGAGCGACAGATCCAGGAGGCCGTCGACCGCTTGGTACAGGGACGCACCACAGTCACGATCGCACACCGTCTCTCGACCCTGCGCTACGCGGACCGGCTGATCGTCCTCGACCGCGGACGCATCGTGGAAACGGGCACGCATCAGGAACTGCTCGCAAGAGGCGGTGTCTTCTACCATCTTGTACAACTCCAGAAGCAGGTATCCGAAGTCATGGCGCTCACAGAATAGGCGACCCCTTATGCAAGGTTTTATTAAATCCCTCATAAAATCGTTCAAAAGAGGATCGACGCTCCGCCGGCTGGCCGCTTACCTTTTGCCCTATCGTATGCCTATGATCGGAGTGATTGCAGTGATCGTCGCCCAATCGGTGGTCAAGCTCCTCCCGCCGCTGCTCATGAAATATATCATCGATGACATCCTGATACCCCGGTCCAACGCCGGCCTCCTCGTCTGGTGTGTTCTGGGACTGTTGGGTGTCAATATTCTGAACTGGTTCTTCAACATTTTGAATGAATGGGGGACTGCCTGGCTGGGGCACCGCGCCACGACAGATATTCAGGCGGACCTGTATCAGCATCTGCAAATGCTGCCGCTCAGAACTTATGATAAACAAAAAGTCGGTGCCCTGATAAGTCGAATCACCGATGACGCCGGGCGTCTGCAAATCTTGTTTTCCGGTTCCGGACCGTACTTCCTGGTCAATGCTGTGATGCTGGCGGGCATGCTGGCAATTCTGCTTTCCATGAGCTGGGAACTCACCCTGTATGCGATGCTGCCGGCGCCATTGATTATCCTGGCGACGCGTGTATTTCAGTATCGCGATCTGTTGCGCCGTCTCTCCATCAACAATGCTCGGTTTAATGCCCATGTGAGCGAAACGCTGGCGGGGCTGCGGCTGGTCAAGACGTGTGCCCAGGAAGCGCGGGAGGCGGAAAGATTTGACGGGATTAATAATGAAGTGCGGCAGTCGCATACGGCATTCGGACGGATACTTGGCCATTACTTCCAGAGCAGCCAGTATATGCTGGGCCTCGGCATATTTCTGGTCTGGTACGCCGGTGGAAGGGCGGTGCTAGACCCTGCGGACGGCATGACGCTGGGCGGGTTACTGGCATTTCTGAGTTACATCGCCATGCTTTATCAACCTCTTAATTGGTTCATAATTTTCCATGGTCAGATCATCGGGGGCATGATGAGCGTGGAACGGGTTTTTGAACTTATGGACGAAGCGCCGGAACCGTTCTATCATCCCGATGCCGTCCCGATGCCGCAGATGAAAGGTCATGTGGCATTTCATCATGTTTCGTTCGGTTATGACCGGAGCACACCGGTGCTGGAGGATATCACGCTCGACGTCGCGCCTGGAGAGATGATCGGTCTGGTCGGTCGATCGGGCGTGGGAAAGACCACCATGATCAATCTCATCTGCCGATTTTATGAAGTGGAACGCGGCGCTCTGAAGATCGATGGGATCGATATCCGTGACATCCGGCTGCAAGATCTGCGCCGCCACATCGGCATCGCACCTCAGGCGTCATTTCTGTTCAACGGGACTATCGCGGACAACATCCGGTTCGGCAAACCAGAGGCTTCGATGGAGGAGGTCATTCAGGCGGCCGTGGCCGCACATGCCCATGATTTTATCGTTGCCAGAAAGGACGGCTACGACACCCTGATAGGTGAGCAGGGATCGAGACTTTCGGGAGGCGAGAGACAGCGCATCACCATCGCCCGGGCCATCCTCAGTGATCCCACTATCCTTATTCTCGATGAAGCGACTTCGTCTGTCGATGTGGAGAGCGAGCAGCATATCCAGGAGGCCATCGCCCGGTTGATTCAAGGCCGTACCACTTTCGCCATCGCGCACCGGCTGTCCACGCTTCGGAGGGCAGACCGTATTGTTGTTCTGGACGATAATAGGATTGCTGAAATCGGTACCCATGAAGCGTTGATGGCGCGACAAGGACTCTTCTATCAGATGGTCAGGGCGCAGCAGGAGACCTCGGCGATCGTGGCGGTACACGGTGGTAAAGACGACCCGGAACGCGAGAAGGAGCACACCTATGACAGATGAAATACCAGGCGGTTTGCTTTTCTAACGACGGTTGAGAGGCCAAACCATTTCCTGAAAGACTATAATCCCGAGGACGTACCGATGATCTTCCTCAAACCTGAAACGCTTCGACTTGACAGAACGCCATCCGGGGAAATACGAATGAGCCTCGACGGCGAGCCAACTTTTACCCCGGTTACGATTATGCAGGCGGCCCCGCTATCCTATCCGGGACAATACATCTGCTTCCTCGATGCCCTTGAAAGGGTGGTCGGAATAATCAAAGATACCGACAAACTCGATCCTTCCGATCGGCAGACCGTTCACGAAGAACTTGTCCAGCGCTATCAAACTACGGCGATCGAGCGGATTTTCTCATTGAAGCATGAAAACAGGATGCTTTACTGGGACATCCTGACCGATCAGGGAAGAGAGGAGATACTGTTGGAGGATGAAGAAGATAATATCCGCCGGTTGGATACAGGTCGTGTACTTTTGACCGATGTGGATGGCAAACGATTCGAGATCCCCGATCCGGAGAAGCTTGATACAGGGAGTAGAAAGGCGCTGAGAAAGGTTCTATAGGCGTCCACTTTAGCCAGCCACTAACGCTTCACTAGATTATCCGAAAAATAATCCAGCTTATTCAAACCAGGGAGGCCGAGATCATCTCCACCCCTGACCTCATCCTTTCGTTATGGGCGCTCTTCCAACCCTGACAGCGTGCGCCGACTTCCGTCTCATCCATCGGAAGAAGAGGATGACGCCGGTGACACTGACGGTCGTTCCGCCTGTCAGCAAGATGATGACGATGATGTCCCAGAGAGGGCGCTTGAAGAAAATCTGAGGAAAATCCACACTGTGCAGCCCATGATAGACCCAGCGGTTCACACGGCTCAGCGACTGATAGATATCGACAACCGCACCGGTTTGGGGGCTGATATAATACCAGGTGCTGGGCGCATCATCCATTTTGACCCTGAAGACCGGTAACGGTTTGGTCCGGTCTTTGGCATAGTAATAGGCATCATAGTCTGTGAGCAGACGGGATTCGGCGATGGGCGACGGATTCACGCGCTTGACGGCTGTCAGCAGCTCGTCTTCAGGCAAGCGATTCATAGGTTTCGGCGCGGCTGCATCGGCGGCCAGCAGGAGGGTTGTATCCCCGGCAACGTAGGCCAGATAGTAGGGGCGTGCCTGAACCTGGATCAGATGGAGTTCTTTGACCGGGCTGTGCCCGTCTGTGGCCACTATGTCCACCGCTCGCCCGGGCGGCACCTGGAAATTCTGGAGTGTCAAAGCGCCTCCCTGCCAGCGCAGATTCTCCCCGTCTGAGAGTGAGCGGCTCGGGCTCCAGCGTAACGGATCCATCGAAAGCAGACCACTGAGGATCCAGGTCAACACAAAGAATCCGAAGAGAAATCCGGCCGAGTGATGCCAGCGAAACCAGCGTTGAGTGTAAGGGCTAAAAGTAAGAACCCCCTTTTTACGCTCATACCTCACGACTCCCTGGATCATCCCGGCGAGGCACATCACCACGCCGAGAGCCGAACTCCAGATCACGACCTGTCGCCACAGGTCGTCGTGCACGCGCAGGTCTCGAAGGTAGACCCAATGCGGAATCGGACCGAGCCAGGCCCAGAGCTTATCACGCGCGTTCAATCGCTGGACGATTTCCCCCGTCGCAGACGACACATACAGGACGGTACGCGGCCCATCGTTCAGATCGACCCGGTACATGGGCATGTGGGGCACATAATCGGGTGTGGGCGTCCATTGATCCAGTTCGGCCATCTGGTCAATGTGGTGAATGGATGGTGCCGGTTCCTGACAGGCGTTCGCAATGCGTCGGACCAGCGCCGTGTCCACGACGAATCGTTCTCCGGTATCGGCATACACGGTCTGTACCTGTCCGTGCCGGTCTTGAAACCAGTAGACCGGTCGGTCCACGACCATGCCGACACGGGCGGATGATAACGATGTCTCAATTCCGGATTGCCTGTGGGCAGTCTGAGGCAGCAGTCGAATTTCGCGGGAGGATAGGGGCTTGCGGAGGGCGAGGCTTTCGTACAGACTGAGGGATGGAAAGTCTGTGTACATCATGACAAAACCAGAAAGAAACCAGAGCAGGAACCCCAGGTTGAACACAAGCGCCAGATACCGATGGATGAGTCGAATCCATTTCGTAAAGGTATTCAAGAACCGATTATGTTCGGGAGAAAGCGGACCGGCATCCGTCCCGTCGCTCCCCATCGCGGTGTCGGCGTCATGGCTCATACTTTTCCTCTATAGTGGCACAGCGACAACCCAGGACTTGACCCGGTTTGGAGGACACGTATCTTCTTGTCAGAAAGGAGTCCATGATGCCAAGAACACATCCCCCCTATCCGGTCGAGACAAGCCGTCGTCGTGGAGGCTTGGAGCCGTCGGGTCGTCGGTTGGGCGATGGCGTTCGGCCTGCGCTGCAAACAGGCTGACGTCCGTCCTTCCATAGCCGAAACCCGTCTACTAAACCGGGGCAACTCCAGCCCGCCAATCGACCAGACCCCCTCCGACGGGCTCACAGGATCCTGAGAGGGGATTGCCGTGTCTCACCGTTGCGTCGGCCACTTGAAGATCTGAGGCAGTTCTTCCCGCTCTTTCCTCTCGGCATTCATCAGCTCACTCAGCGGCACCCCCGCTTCTTTCAGCGGCTGACCGGTGAGTTCGATGTAGAACGGGTCCAGGCGGTCCTGCATAAGAGTGGCAGCGTCCAGGTAGCACTGCAGCGCTTCGTCAGCCAACTGCTCCGCGTCCTGGTGGTCCTGCGGGCGATGCGAGCGGGCATACACGAGCGCCGCGATGGCCGCCATCACCTTCCGCTCGTAATAGTGAGCGAGCAACTGATACGCGTGCATAATATCGCGCGTGCGGATCGCCGCTTCCCGATTCTTGGTGACGCTTTTCAGCCCTTCTTCGGCTTCGTGCAAGCACTCGACGCCCATCGCGCGCACCGTCCGCATATGGACCGGCGGGATGACGTCGAAGACACTCCCCCCTTCACTGCCCCATAGTGCCTCTTGATAGTAGGGCGGTCGATCAGGATCTGAGCCATCGTTGTCACGGAACCGCTCGGGATCCAGAGCGACGAACTCCGCGTAGTGCGTCACCGGGACCAGGTGACTGCCCCGGGCCGGGGAGGCTGTGTAGCCCCAGGGATACTCTCCGGTGAAGAACGCGTACGGCATGCGCAGCTCTCTGCGCAGCACATCGCCTCCGGAATACACCAGGGCGTCGGTTTCGGGGATGATGCGAGTGGAAAGGTCGTAGGCTTTGAGAAAATGCCAAGCCGCCGTCCGGTCGCCGAATTGCTGCTCCAGCACGGCCAGCCACGGCTCTTCTGAGTACGGTTCGGAATGGCTCGCATAATGGGCCAATGCCTTTCGGAAAAGCGGTCCCAGCAACGTGCCCGAGATATGGCGTTCCCAGTAGATGAACCCGGCGAAGCCCTCGACCTTCTTCATCTCAGCGACGATCTCGTAGGCGAACCGGGGCGAGTTGAAGGGGAAGTAGAGCTGGTTGGCGGGATAGAGGTCCACGACGGTCGGCAGGCCGGTCTTCTCGCTCCATTCGACGACGCCCGGATAGGGTTTCGCGTCCGTGATATTTTCCGAGTTATAGCCGTGGAAGCCGAGCCAGGTGTTGTCGTACACGTCCTGGGGAACGACATTCTTCACATACCCTTCCATCGGCGTTTGCCATTGCAGGGCGATGAACAAGGGCTTCCGGCCAGAACGCTTCAGACCGGGAACGATCGCTTCTCGGAACAACAGGCTTCGGTCGCCCGGCAGGGGTTCTCCCAGAAACCCGTAGAAGCCATCCAGGTCGGGATAGAGTTGCGGGAGCTCCGCGTAGACCGCTTCCGTGTACGCGCGCGTGAGTTCGGTACGGACGCCGCAGTGGACTGTCGTGCCGCCGCGCCAAAAGTCCGGGTACCCGGTGTTGTGCCACGAGGACACGGTTGGGGAGACCGGCATCGGCTGATCCAGGCCGTGCGCTTTCCCGAACGCCTGGGTAAAGAAGAGATGTTGCGTGAGCAGAACGTTCTTCAGACCGAGTGCTTTGGCTCTGTGGAAGAGCCACTCCATCTGCGCAATCCGGCGCTCCGTCTCCTCCGGGGTGAGCTCCCGGGCCTCGGGGAACGCCGCATGTCGGAGGAGGACGTGTTGGCCGTTGGTGAGCTCATTGGGGCCGTACCAGATCACCGCGTTGTAGCCTTCACCGCTCCATAACACGAGCGTGTCGTTCCAATATTTTTTGTTCCAGAATGTTGGATCCTCCGGGTTCGGATACCCCGCCAGCATCGCCCGGAAGGGGAGCGTCCGTGTCGGCCCAGATACACCGATAGACTGCAGATCACCCTGAATCGCCATGAGTCTCTCTCCGGATGTCACATGCGGATGCTGGGTGCAGGAAACCAGGGTCAAGGCAACGACGAAGGCCATGCATGGCTCGACCTGTTTAAGCAACCCATCCTCCTTTGTCTGGCGGGCTAACGTCTGAGGCCCCGCTGTTCCCGCACGGCTTAGGCGATCAGCAACCCCACGCCTCCCCCAAGGCAAAAGCGAGATTTTGGGATCCGCCAGCCGCCAAAACCCAACCCAGAACTTCAGCCTCATGGGCCTCCTCGGTCGTGACAGGCATGACCGCCGTCGTGCTTCAAGCACCCCGCCGTCGGACCCGAGGTGGGACGTGGGGAAAGGGGCGCTCTTGAGTCAACAGTTCCAGATTCTCGGTCACCCGCTGGCTATGCCGGGCACCATAGAGGAGTTCTGCTTGCACAAGAGCACAGAGGCGGATTGCGGTAGGGGTCTGGTGAGCCAGGAGCTGCGTGAGCTCGGGAGCTGTCCCATTGCGCAGCGCGCGGCGGCTCGTTGGCGGAGTTGCTCCGCAATCGGCTCCGGCACCTCGACCTGAAGTTGGGGCATGGCGTGACCTCCTGAGGAAAGAACAGCCCTTGTCCACTATGCAGACGAAGTTCCTCTCTGTCAAGTTCAAAACGAAGCGAATCCAGATTCTCTGGACTGGGCTTCACGGTGGGGGCCTAACGCTCGCGGTGAGCCGCCGGAACCGCGAACGCAGGCGATGCGATTTGCAACTGTCCTGGGATAATCTCAGGTTCCAACCCAATAGAGAACATAGCCAAACAATCTTGAATCGAACAGAGATTCGTTGAGAAATGGGTAACTAACTGGCGATCTCGCAGGGGGGGATGAGACGCACAGCAGCACGTCAGCGTAGATCGTGCGAAAACCGGGGCAAGGCAAGATAGATTCTGGCCGAAGAAGGCATTGGTCTCTCACACACATGTTAGCAAGTCGTTAGCAGACACACAAAAACGGGCAAAAGCCTCAAGGGAGATGTCCCTGTAAGTCAATCTGCCCGTTTTAGTTGCTACAGTCGGGGCGAGTGGATTTGAACCACCGACCTCCTGCTCCCAAAGCAGGCGCGCTAAACCGGACTGCGCTACGCCCCGTCGATGACGGATGCAGCAATATAGAACCGCGGCAAAAACGTGTCAAGCAGAAAATGGCCCCTTCTTTCTGGTTGACGCGCCAGACGTTCTGGTGTATTTTGCGGGGCGAGACGGGATGTTTAATCGAAAGGAACCTGTATGCTCAGTACAACGGATATTCCGCCGGCCATCGAGTTCGAGGCGATCGTCGGGTCGGGGGATGAGACGCTGTGGGCGGTGCAGACTTCAGCCGCCGGCCCGCAAGGCCGTCTCCCCCTCACGCCGGAGATGTTGCTCGACCGGCCCAGCGGAGATGTGTTCGCGTTGAGCCAGAATGCTGGCATGGGGTGGGACCCCGAGGAACTGGGCCGGTCGCAGTTCCTCATCCTGAGCACGCAGGGCGGCATCCGCGCGCCGGACGGCTCGCCCATCGCGCTCGGTTATCACACCGGCCATTGGGAAGTGGGCCTGCTGATGCAGGCGGCGGCCGAGGAACTAAAAGCCGCCGGGTTCATCCCGTTCGCCGGCTTCTGCACCGACCCGTGCGACGGC
>JACQVL010000257.1 GCA_016209865.1 Candidatus Latescibacterota bacterium
ATACGTACCAAGACGATGGGCCTCCTGTGTTGTTGAGTCTTCTTTCCAGATAGCTCCTCTAACCCATGGATGAACCGTCATCGATGGATGTGAAGAATGTGGAAGCCACGTTGGCGGGGACGCGCGTCTTAGTGACTGGCGCGACCGGGTTCATCGGCAGCCATCTGTGTGTGGCCCTGGCGAACACGGGCGCCCAGGTCATCGCCCTCCGCCGGCCCGGCTCGTCCCCGCGCTGGCCAGAGTCCCTGGACGGCCGGGTCGAATGGGTCGAGGCCGACCTCCGGGATGTCGCCCGGCTGACTGAGGCCGTCCGGGCCGCACGAGCGACACGGGTGTTCCATCTCGCCGCCGCCACGACGGTCGAACGCGGGTTCCAGATCGTCGCGGAGATGATCGCCACCAACTTAGTCGGGACGATCAACCTGCTGCGGGCGCTCGACGGAACGGGCTACGAGTGCTTCATCCAGACGGGCTCAGCGGAGGAATACGGCGCGGGCGACCCCCCGTTCCAGGAGTCGGCCTCGCTCCGGCCGGTGTCCCCTTACTCCGCGTCGAAAGCGGCTGCAACCCTCTTCTGCGAGATGTACCACCGGACGCTCAACTGCCCGATCATCATCCTCCGTCCGTTCCTCGTCTACGGGCCGGGACAATCCCCCACGAAGCTCATTCCGCAAGCGATCTTCGCCGCCCTGGCGAATCGTGATCTTCCGATGACCTCCGGCCAGCAGACCCGCGAGTTTACCTACATCGATGACGTGATCGACGGCTACCTCCGGGCTGCCGTCACCCCCGGCGCGATCGGCCAGACGATCAACCTCGGCACCGGCGTGGCCTATAAGATAGTCGACGTCGTGCGCCTGATCATCGAGTTGACCGGCAGCACGATGACCCCGCGTGTCGGGGCGCTCCCCGACCGGCCGGGGGAGATCTGGGCCTACCAGGGCGACCACACGAAAGCGCAGACCGTGCTCGGCTGGACGCCGGCCGTCCCCCTCCCGGACGGCCTGCGACGCACGATCGCCTGGTACCGTCTGGCGGTCGAGCAGGGGCAGGTCACGCCATGACGGAAGGTCGGAGCGTCCTGCGCGAGAGCGCCCTCGTGTGCGTCCTGCTGGCGGGAGGGGTGTACCTCATCGTCGGGCGATTGTTCGTGAAAGGCTGGACGCTCGTCGAGGGGGACACCTGGATGCTGTATTACCCGGCTAAAGCGTACTGTTTCTCCCTCCTGAAGCAGGGGGAGTTTCCGCTATGGACCCCCAACCTCTTCTTCGGGTTCCCCCTGTTCGCGGAAGCCCAGGCCGGGGTGCTCTACCCGTTGAGCGTCGTCTTCTTGTTCCTGCCCACCTGGGTGGCGCTGAACGTGTCCATCGCCATCCGGCTCGTCCTGGCTGGACTGTTCATGTTCCTCTACGTCCGGACGCTCGACCGGAACGGCTGGGCGGCGGCGCTCAGCGCGGTCACGTTCGCGTGCGGCGGGTACCTGATCGCCCAACTCCGGCATGAGAACGTCGAGAACGCGCTCATCTGGCTTCCCCTCATCCTGCTCGCCGTCCGGAGGTGGGTGACGACCGGGAACCGGCGGGCGCTGGCCCTGGCAGGGACGGGGATAGGAGTCTCCTTTTTAGCCGGATATTTCTTCATCTCGCTTTTGGTCTTGCTCACGGCGAGCGCCTACGCTATATTGTTTATCTGCTTCGCCCGCAAGGACGGGACGATGCGCGACGGTCGGCCGCTCCACTGGGCCGGAGGACTCGCCGCGATCGGCCTGATGGGCATCGGACTGGCCGGGATTCAGATCCTGCCCAACTATGAGCTCGCGCAGCATTCAATCCGGGCCGGCGGGCTGGCGTATGATGTGTCGACCCAGGTCTCCGTCTCACCGTTTCATCTGATCTGTTTTTTCTTCCCGAAATTCTTCGGATACCCGCCGGACGGGAGCGTCTGGGGGTTATGGCGCAGCAACCCGATCGATCTCGTCGCCTATCTGGGGATTCTGCCACTCCTGCTGGCTGTTGGCGCGATCCTGATCCGCCGTGACTGGCATACCCGGTTCTTCGCGGTGGTTGCCGGGACGGCGCTCTTGCTCGCCCTCGGCCAGTTCTCTCCACTCTGGCGCCTGTTGCACGTGTTGCCGGTCTTTTCGATGATGCGAACGCCCGCACGATTCCTCTCGTTAGTCGCGTTCTCCGGGGCCGTCCTGGCCGGCCTCGGCCTCGACGCCGTGATGAGGCCGTCCGGGGCGGCCCAACCCCGGCTGCGACGGTACGGGCGTCTCGTCGTCCGTGGCGCGGGACTGATCGTCATCGCCAGTCTGGCCAGCGAATGGGTCGTCGCGGCCGCCCGGCCGGCCATCATCACGACGGGCCGATGGTTCATCGACCGGTTCGTCTACGGGCAATCCGTCCACCGTGGCTCGCTGGAGCACTACTACACGCTCCTCGATCAGTCGTACGCGCAACTGGCGCAGGTGGCCAGGATCACCCACCCGTACATCTACATCCCGGTTCTCTACGTCATCGGGAGCGCCCTCTTCATCTGGTGGGTCACCCGGCAGAGCCGGGGACAGGCGGCGGCCGGCCTGGTCAGCCTCCTGATCGCCGGGAGCGACCTCGTCCTGTTCGGACGATTGTACAATTCGTTGATTCCCCAAAATTTCTATGAGCAGAAGCAGTATTACGTTGAAGTCATGGAGAAAGATACAGGACTCTTCCGGTACTGCTTCGCCCCGCTTAACGACAGCATGCGAAATTACGATGCCCTCCTGTTTCATCAGCAGGATATCCAGGGGTACAGTCCCCTGCAAATGGAGCGGCATGAGGAGCTGATCGAGACGTTACGCCCTCAGGCGGCGTCGTTGGCGAGCGCGTCCGCTATTCCGTTGTTGAACTTGCTGAATATCAAGTACATCATTACTGGGGATTCGCTCACCCAGGACTGGGCCGTAGTGCGGTTTAACGAAGGGATGCGTGTTTATGAAAACCGTGCCGTCCTCCCCAGAGCGTTCGTCGTCCCGACGGCCCGGTTCGTCCCGACCCGTGATCGCGCGTTAGCGGCAGTCGCAGACACCTCATTCAACCCGCATGAGACGGTCATCATCGAAGGGGAACGGCCGGAACACCTTGATCCACAGGGAGAAAGGATGGCTAAAGCCGCGCCGACGGACTCGTCAGGACAGACGCACACGCCCCGCGCCGACATCATCCGGTACGGGAATCATGAAGTCGTCATTGAGGTGATTTCCGGCGGTGGGTATCTGGTGCTGACCGATACGTACTACCCCGGATGGCGGGCGGAAGTGGACGGGATCGAACGTTCCATCTTGCTGGCGGACTATCATTTTCGGGCTGTCAATCTCGACCCAGGCCGTCATCGGGTGCGGTTCTGGTACGATCCCCTGAGTTTTAAAGTTGGGGCCGGACTCTCGCTCCTGTCCCTCGGCGCCATCCTCGGTCTGATGCTCGCCCCTCGCCGGACTCCGCCATGAGGGTGGCGCTGGTCGTCCATGACGTTAGCAAGCAGCGCGGGCATGACCGGTATGTGGCCGAGCTGGCATCCGAGCTGGCCGACCGGCACGAGGTCCACGTGTTCGCCTGCACGTGCGAGGGGGTGGATCAGACAAAGGTTCGGTTCCATCGTGTCCCGGCGTTCCGATGGCCGGACCTCCTGAAGATGCTCAGCTTCATCGTGACGGCCACCTGGGCGTTGCGAAAACAGCGGTTTGACATCATCCATACGCAGGGGGTGTGCAGCCTCATCCAGAACGTCACGACCGCCCACTTCTGTCAGGCCGCCTGGTTGGCGGTCTACCAGGGCCTCGACCACCCGGATGTCTCACGGAGCCGCCAGTGGTATCACCGGGGGGTGATGCGCATCATGATGGCGCTCGAACGATTTGTGTATCATCCTGGCCGGAGCCGCCATATCATCGCCCTGTCGGAGCAAGTGAAACGGGACCTGGTCGGGTGGTACGGGCGTCCGGCGGAGACGATCACGGCCGTGCATAATGGCCTCAACTTAGAGGAGTTCCATCCCGCCAACGTCGCCCGGTACCGGTCGGCCACGCGCGCTCAGCTCGGCATTCCCGGTGACACGTTCGTCCTGCTCTTCGTGGGCGAGTTTCAGCGGAAAGGCCTTCGGTACGCCATCCAGGCGCTCGTCCATCTTCCCGGCCGCGGCCGCGTCCTGCTCGTCGTCGCGGGCGACGGCGAGGCACGGCCGTACCGTGAGGAAGCGAAGCGGCTCAGCGTGGCCGGCGCCGTGCGGTTCGTCGGGCAGCGGGCGGACATCAACCGGTACTATGCGATGAGCGACGCGGTCGTCTTCCCCACCCTGTATGAGCCGTTCGGGTTTACGATCACCGAGGGGATGGCGACTGGCGTCCCGGTGGTGACGAGCGCCGGCGCCGGGGCGGCCGAGGTCATCCGGGACGGAATGGACGGCCTGCTGGTGCACAACCCGCGCGACGCCCGTGAGATCGCCGGTCACATCCACCGGTTGATGGCGGACCCGGAACTCCGCGCCCGGCTTGGCCAGCAGGGCCGGACTCGCGTCGAAGGACTGAGCTGGCAGGCGTTCGCAGAACGGGTTGAACGGATTTATCGGA
>JACQVL010000250.1 GCA_016209865.1 Candidatus Latescibacterota bacterium
GGAGAAGGGATCACCGGAATCGGGTTAGGTGGGGTGGCACTCGGCGCGGGCGGGAAACTGAAAGGGCTGATGGCGAGCGGCGTGGCGATGGGGTCAGGCGAAGGAATATCGGGCATCGCCCTGAGCGGGGTGGCGCTCGGCGCCGGAGGCCGGTTGACGGGCATCATGGCCAGCGGGTTCGCCGTGGGCTCAGGAAAAGGGATCACCGGCCTCGCCCTGAGCGGCGGGGTGGTCGGTTCAGGGGGAGAGCTGAAGGGCATCGCGATCGGAGGACTCGGAGTGAGTTTAGAGGAAGTGACCGGCCTCGTCGTCGGGGGCATCAACGGGATCGTGGTGGATCATCTGAGCTTTAGCATCCATAACGAACGGTTCCACGGTCTCTCCATCGGAGTCCTGAACTTCACCAGGCGGCTTCACGGGGTGCAGATCGGGCTGATTAACTACGCCCGAAACAACCCGAAATATCTACGAGTCGTGCCGTTCATCAATGTTCATCGGTGAGCACGTTGACCGAAACCTTCGTGCGTTCTCAAGGCCGGTGATTCGTGTTGACCGGCGGTTCCTCTCCCTTGACAAAGCGATCAATCGTGTTGATTGTCGCGGGATTGGTTCGAAAATCCGCGTACCAAGTCTCCCGGAAATAGGCTTGTTTCTCACGAGGAAGCCCGGCCAGGACTGCCGGCGGGATGGTCAATCGGTGCCAGTGTGTGGCCAGATGCGCGTAGGCGTTCAACACCGCGACCCGTGGCGTCTCTCGCTTCCAGACCGGTCCGGCATGGCAGAGGTTCTCGGTGAAGAAAATGGCGCTGCCCGCGGGACACTCATAGCTCATCAAAAACTCACTCCGCTTTCCGTCCTCCAGCGACAGATGATCCGGGTGCATCGGGAAGTTGGCTTTGTGACTGCCGACGATGAAACAGGTCGCCCCATCCTCTTTATGCACATCGGTTAATTCAAAGATCACCCGCACCATCCCCGCATGAATCCGTCCGTTGTGGACGCGATACCCGAAGATCGGGTCCCCCTGGCCTGGCCCACCCCCGTGGAGAGGACCGTGAGTTTCCCCTTTCTTCCGCCATACCGCGAAGGTGTTCTCAAGGCGGACGTCCGGTCCGATGATCTCGTGGAGGACGTCGATCACGCTGGGATGATCGATCAAGATGCTCGACGGCCCGCCCGGCACCGCCCGGTGCTCCGGGGGGAGCGATTCCGGGTCGTGCTTGATGCGATCGATCTGATCCACGATCGCAGCGACGTCATCCGGCGTGAGGATGGCGGGACGTACCAGATACCCCGCCAGGTCAAAACGAAACCGTTCTTCGTCGGTCATCGCCATGAACGTCTGTCCTCCTTACTCATTCACGTCGAGCACCCGGATGCTCAGTTCCTTCGCGGTGCCGTGAAACAACCCGCTGACGGCCGGCAGGTCGTCCGTGCTGTTCCCTTCGGCGATGACCGGGTAGTCGGGCGAGAGCGCCTCCATCCGGCGGAACAGCGTCTTGAAATCCATCAACCCCTTGCCCGGACACCCGTCCTGCAGGTGAAGCGTCAGCCGGTCTTCGATCCAGATGTCCTTCGCGTGGCAACTGACGATGTGATGACCCAGGACATCGAAGTGGTGGTCGATGGCCGCCGTCGTGTTGTACACCGTCTCCCGCGTGATCCAGTTGGCGGAATCGTAGTCGGACCGCACCCAGGGGGAGTTAACCTCGTCTAAGATGGCCTTCGTCGCCTCGGCCGACTCTAAGGTGACGAGTTGATGGCCCTCTAAGCTGAGGTAAACCCCGCTGTCTTCCGCTGCCTTCGCGCACTCCTTCAGGCTCTTCACCAGTTGGCGCCGGCAGGGGTCCGTCCAGTTGTCGGGGTGGGGAAACCACGGCCCATCCGGACTCATCGAGCCTGGCCCGGTGTCGATCCCCCGCGCGCCCATCCAGCCGGCCAACCGGAGCGCCGCCTGGAGCGTCCGCACCCCTTCGTTCCGCTTCGTCTCATCCGGCGTCACTAAGTTCTGCCAGTAGCCGGTCGCCTGGAACAGCCGGACGCCGTGGTCGGCCAGCAGGTCGCGGAGACGCTGGGCGCTCGCCCGGGGGGTGTCGTGGGGATTATTCTTGCCGAACCGGGTGAAAATCCCCGTGAACCCCAACTCCCGGACGCGCGTGCACAGCTCCGGCGTCATCTCGTTCATATCGGCGGGCAGAAAGCATCCACTCATCCCGAATCGCATGGTGTTCTCCTTTGTCCCGTTCCCTACCGCTTGACGTATTTCTTCAACGCCCGGGAACCGACTTCCGCTCCGTACACGTTGCCCTGAGCGTCCGCCGCCACGCCTTCCGCCGCGCTCGTTCCAGTGGGCTGCGTCTCAGGGTCCGGGATGAAGGACATCACCTTGCCGTCTTTGGCGCTCCCGATCCGGATGCCCCGCTTCCAGCCCGGGTTGGAGGTCGCATTCGACTCCGAGTCGGACCCATACAGGATATCGTTCCGGTCGATGTAAATCCCGCTCAGCCGGCTGAACTGCTTCCACTCTTCGAGGAACTTTCCCTCCTGGTCGAAGATCTGGATGCGAACATTCCCCCGGTCGGCGACGAACAGCCGTCCGCGGGAATCGAAGGCCAGCCCATGCGGCGTCCTGAACTCGCCCGGCGCCGAGCCGAGCTTGCCCCAGACCTTGACGAACTTTCCGTCTTTCGTGAACTTCACGATGCGTGCGACCGTATTCGGGGGGACATTCGGGTTCTGGCCGCTGTGTCCGTCCGCGACGAAAATGTCGCCATTCGGAGCGGTCACGACATCGCACGGCTCGTTCAAGTACTCCGGAGGGTCCCCGGCCACTCCCGCCTTCCCGAGCGTCAACAGGACCTTGCCCTCCGGGCTGAACTTGACGACCTGGTGGCCCTTGCCATTCCGGTTCGGGTCCTTCCCGTCCGGGCCAAACGCGTCGGTCACCCAGACGTTCCCGTCCCGATCCACATGCATCCCGTGCGGAAAGATGAACAGACCCGCGCCAAAGCTCGTCACCAGCTTGCCTGACGGATCAAACTTGAGGACGGCCGGCAGGTTTGAGCCGGCGCAGGAGTTTTCACCGCATCGCTCCGCGACCCAGATCGACCGACCGTCACGATCAATATCGACCGCGCTCGTCGATCCCCATGTCCTCCCGTCGGGCATCTTCGCCCAGTTCTCGACGGTTTGGTACGGATTGGGGAGGTCATTGATGGGTTGGACCGTGGCCTGGGTGTAGGCCCTGCCTCCAGCGAGTGCCATCACCGCGACGATCGACACGACAAGCGTGCATCTCAAGCAACCTGGAATTGACATCGCAGTCTCTCCCTTCGAAGAAGAATTCGGGGGACTTCCGTGAACTCACGAGGAATGGTGGAACGAATCGTCTCTCAACGCGGCCTGCTCCTCCGCCCAGGCTTTGAGCGGAATGTCATCATCCTCCGGCCGCCAGTGCCGGGAGACCGGGTGCACCCGGAGGTCCTCTCCCATGTAGTCCCGGTGCCCGCTCCCCATCTCGCCCACGAGTTGCCGCTGGATGGGGGTGCAACGGGCGATCAGGCCGGGGTCTTGATGCACATAGTCGGACGGCCGGATCCAGCGGTAGTGGTAGCCGTAGTACAGACACTTCCGCGTCCGCGTCGACAGGTTGGGCGTGAGACAGTGCCACAGCGCCGTGCGCCAGAGCATGGCCGTGCCGGGACGGACGTTGACCTCGACGATCCGGTCCGGGGCGATGCGGTACGTCGCGTCCTGCAGCAGCGCCGGAGACATCCGATGACTCCCCCGGACGACGCAGATCGCCCCGCTGTTGTGCTCCGTCAGGTCGGTCAGGTAGTAGCCCACTTTCACCTCGACAAACGGCACCTGTCCGTTCGTGATCGGATACCCGAAGTTCGGGCCGTCCGAATGCCAGGGAAAGAAGCTGTCCTTCGCCCCTAAGACCTGCTGCCCATACTCGGGCGGGCAAGTCGGTCGCACGTCCATGTGCGAGGTCCGGATCTGGATGTTGCACCCCATGACGTCCACCACCAGCGGGAGCATCACTGGATGGTCGACGAGGCGCAGGAATAGGTCATGATGGGCTAAGACGTTGCGCACCTGAAACGGCTCATCCGGCTTGAGTCCCTTCTCCCGCCGGTACCGGGCGTCCAGTTCGTCGGTAACTGCGATCAGGTCGTCCACCTCCGAGGGTGTCAGCGCATTCTCCATCAGGAAGAACCCGTCCTCGTCGAACCGCCGTCGCTGTTCGTCCGTGATGCAGATAGGCATGGTAATTCTCCTTTCCCTTCCCTCCCCTACCGGGCAGGTGGGCAGTGGGCAATGGGCAGTAGAAGCCGTTCCCCCGTCCACTGCCTACTGCCCATCTGCCTACTGCCCCGGAAGGGCGAGGGCGGGGGGCGGTCATCTCAGCTCCACAGCCGGTCCCACGACCGTTCCGTGTCCCATTCGGGCGTCGGCTTGAAGTAGCCAGAATCGGGGTTCAGGTGCTCCTTGATGACATCCGGGTTGAGGTCGATCCCCAGTCCGGGTGCCTCCGGGACGGCAATGTACCCCTTCTGAATAATCGGGTTGGGGAGGCCGGTCACGACCTCATTCCACCAGGGCACGTCGACGTAATGGTTCTCTAAGGCGACGAAGTTCTCGGTCGCCGCCGCGCAGTGGACGCTGGCCATCGTCGCCACCGGCATCGCCGCCATGTGCATGGCCATGCTGACCCCATGCTCCTGGGCGAGGTCGCCGATCTTCTTCGTCTCCATGATCCCGCCGGAGGTGGCGAGATCAGGATGACAGACCGAGATCGCCTTCGCCTCAAACAGCTTGAGGAACGGTTCTTTCAGGTAGATATCCTCGCCCGTGCAGATGGGCGTCGCGCACGAGTTGGACAGGCGGACGTACTGGTCGGTGTACTGCCAGGGGATCATGTCCTCCAGCCAGGCTAAGTTGAACCGGTCGAGAGCACGGGCTAAGCGGATGCAGTCCTCGACCCCGATGTGGCCGAAATGGTCGGCGGCTAAGGGAATCTCGTCCCCGATGATCGACCGGACAGCCTCGACGTAGTCGCAGAGGAGGCCGATGCCTTTTTCCGTGATGTGGATGCCCGTGAACGGGTGCATCACGGTGTACGTGTCGAGCATGCCTGACGGCGCGGAGAGGGTGCCGGGGATGTCCCGGAGCAGGCCGATGCCGATGTCCATCTTCAGGAACGTGAACCCTTGTTTGATCCGTGCTTTCAATCGCCGACCCATCGCCTGACCGTCCTTCTCGGACGTGGTGTCGCAGTAGACGCGGATGGCGTCCCGGAATTTCCCCCCGACGAGCTGGTAGGCGGGGATGCCATACGCTTTCCCCGCCAGGTCGATCAAGGCCATCTCGACCGCGCAGACGCCGCCGCCCTGCCGGGCATGGTGGCCGAACTGCTTGATCTTGCGGAACACCTGATCGACGTGGCACGGACTCTCCCCGATGAGACGGTGTTTCAGCAGCAACGCGTATGTCTTGCTCGCCCCGTCCCGCACTTCGCCCAGACCGTAGATGCCCTGATTGGTATCGATCTTGATGATCGTACACCCGCCGATCGTCGCCGTCCGCATGTCGGTGATCTTGAGCGCGCTCGGCCGGGACGCGGTCCGCACGCCCGCGCCGATCGTGGCCGTGCGAATGCGACGTGTCTGACGTTTTTTCGATACTGTTGCCATGAAGCCTCCTCAATTGTCATGAAGTACAATTCTGTCTGGACAAATTGTATTTTTCGATGAGAAAGTACAATTTTGCTCCTACACGTTCCTTCACGCTGTCGAGAAGTCAATCTGTCTCCCGTCTCGATACATAGAATATTTCTCTACTATCTGCTCGTCCCGAACCCCGAACCCCTACTCCCGAACCCCGGGGGTTAACGGCCCCTTCTCCCACACCGTCGGGAAATACTCACCTTTCAGGATTTCGCCGGGCTTCACGTCCACCCGTACCTCCATCACGTGTCCCCCGACGGGCTCATACCGGGTATAGCCAGGCATATAATGAATCGCGATCGCGCGCCGCGGCTTGTCGGACGGGTTGGGCGGGCTGCCATGCCAGGTCAGGCAATGGTGGAACATGCATTCCCCTTTCATGACCTCGCACGGGACGATTTCAACGGACTCATTCGGTGGAAGAAGCGAGAGGTCGGGGTCGGGGGAGAAGTCGTCCGCTTTGGTTCCGACAGTGCCGCCCTTGTGCGGGCCCCACAGATGGCTCCGGGGCACCATCCGCATGCAGCCGTTCTCCGTCGTCGCGTCGTCGAGCGCGACCCAGGCGCTGACCAGGTCCGCCGGCTGGATGATCGGCCAGTACGGATGATCCTGGTGCCAGTCGGTCGATCCGCCCTTCCGGGACGGCTTGTACTGGATCTGATCGTGCCACACCCGCAGGGTATCCGTCCCGATCAGGTCGGTCGCCATCTCGCAGATCGTCGGGTTGTAGGTGAGCGCCTGGAACAGGTCGTCCGCTTCCCAGATGTTGACGATCTGGATGACGACCTGCTCGGCGTCCAGATCGCCCCCCTTCAGGTTGCGGAGGAGTTCCGGGTTGCTCTGCGATTGGCCCGCGATGACCAGGTCGAGCCGTTCGCGCAGGCGTTCGACCTGGTCGTCGTCGAGCACCCGGCCGACTTTGAGGAAGCCCCGTTCTCGGAATGTTTTGATCTGAGCGTCTGAGAGCATGCGAGGTACTCCTTTCGTGAAAGCGGTGGTCGGTAGCCGGTGATCGGTTAAGACCAAAAGCTTGTTCAATCTTCATCGCTCTTAGTGTTGACCGACCACCGACCACTGATCACCGACCACCGAGAAACTGAAACGCATACATCCGCATCGAACGAATCTTCACATGCAGCCGGACGGACTCTCTGGGAACCTCCGTGCCAATTCGATCAGAGTTCTTCCAGATCACCGGACTGTCAAGTCCATCAGTCGTGATCGGCTGGCAGGTGTCGAAGGTATAGCCGTCGATCGGTGTGTCCGTTTCTGATGAGAGCAATTGGATTCGGATTTCGGGCTCCGGCCCGGTGGGCTCAGCGTTGATCATCAGCCGCTCTCCGTCGAAACAAAGTGGACGGGTCGAACAATGTCCGCCGCGCTGATCCCCCTCGATCCCGATGATGCGATCCCGTTTGAACGTCACCCGCGAGACCCGGCTCTGCGGCTTGTAATCGAGGGTGATCGGATGAGACCCGCCGTGCGGGCCGTCCCCGCTGCGGTAGTAGAGCGCCCAGGTGTCGTGATCAACGGGCACGAACCCCGGCGCGACGGAGATGATGAAGCAGTCGAACGCGCCCGGTTCGCCGAGGGGGATGAACGTCTCGCGGCAGAGCCGGCCCCAATGCCGGTTGTCCCGGCTGGCGGCGACCTGGACGTGGAACGTGCCCTCGTAGTGCTGGTAGAAGCTGGGGAAGAGGTAGTGCGCGTTCACGTTGTCGGGATGCCGCGAGTACGCGCTGTTGTAGACGTCGGTGTTGAGGCTATCCTCCGAGTCGGCGGCGAGGACGAGGACGGACGGCGACCACTGCCGGAAGGAGTCCGACTCGATCCGCCCGACCGCCCGGCCGCGGTGCTGGGGTTTGACGCGGAGGGAGCCGGCCTCTACGTCGGCAAACTGGTTGCTCGTCCGGTGGTAGACGACGTACTGCTCTAACGTCGGGTCCCAGCAGGCGCAGTTCTGTGAATCGGGATATCGGCCGAGGAAGTTTTCGTAGTAGCGCGTCCACCGGATGCCGTCGGGCGAGTACGCGCCCCGGAGGGTGCCTTGAGACCCATCATACAGCTCGAACACATACGGCCCATCCCATTCCGCGTAGACCATCTTGTACCGCTCCGCGTCGGGCGCGACCGGGTCGATGAACACGGTGCCCAGTTCCGGGCTCACCCCGTTGAATCCCCCCTCAAAGACGACGTTGTTCTCCGTTGAGCCTGCGACTGCGACCCGATGGAGGATCGGCTTCTCAAAATGGATCCCATCGTCAGACTCCGCATAGCTGACGCGCAGGCCGCGCCGGTCGGCGTGGGAGGAGTTGTACCACATCCGATACCGGCCGTCTTCTTTGAGGACACACAGCCACGCTGTCCCGCTCTCCCACGGCGCGTCCGCCTCCAGGATGGGCGTCCCGTGCTTCTCGACTTGCCCTAAGGAGAAGCGGACGCCGTAGGCGAGCTGGTCCCAGTGGGCCGGTGCGGCCATGTGGAGGAAGAAGTCGTCGAACAGCACTTGCCGGCGCGACCCGACATCAACCGGCGGCTGTCGTCTCCGGTATCGCTCCTGGTGGACGTCGTACTGCGGCTTCTCAGGCGTTGAGTCGCTCATCGACCACTCTTTCAGGATGTCATGCGTCGTTACCGGCTACCGATTTGGAATGCAAGCATACGTTTGGGGAAGAGATTTGTCAAGGAGGTATTGCTGACGATTTATGGGAGACTATTGATGGAGTTAAGACAGGTGTTCAGGGAGAAGGCAGGAGTAGTGACGAAGATGGGGGTGATCACGACCGTTGCCTCGCCTCAATTGCTCTGTGTCACTCGTTGAGCTATCAATACCGCATCCTCGGCTAAACTCAGTGCCCGGCGAGCATCCGTTTCATCGAATAACTCCCATGGCGTGCGCCCTCCGGCCTCATCACCATAGTCGCTCTCAATGTGAATATCAGGGCCTAATAGCTCCGCACACTCAGCTACTCGTGCTACCTGTTGAACGATGTCGGATGGAAAGCGACCATCCTTTAATGCCTGTCGCAACGGCATTGCGGGGTTATGCGTCCGCCCCACTGGCCCCAAGAGGGCTAACATGGCTTTGGCGGCATTCTCGGTTGCCAGTTGACTATGATCGACGCATGCACGCCAACGCTGGGAAGCCATATCCTGACGGGCTTCATCCAGAAATCCGTCAGCCAGGCGGAGTCGATAGCGGACTTCTTCAGTGATCTGTATCATCTAAGGCTTCCATTCCAGAACCCACGGCCCGGATGGCTCGTGTTGCCATCGCCATACATCCCCTCCGTCGGTGTGCTCACGATACAGCCCCATCCGCTCGATCAACCGACATAAAGTCGCCAGTCGCTCAGCCGCATACCCGTGCGGGTCGTACAGAATATGCCCATCCAGTGCGATATCCAGATAGAGAGACGGCAGAGATGCTTCAAATTCCTGGGGGGTTTTCGCCAACACCGAAATCGCCCCACGATA
>JACQVL010000036.1 GCA_016209865.1 Candidatus Latescibacterota bacterium
GCCATGGAAGAAACCTCCTCATCACCCTAACGCCATCACCGCCCGCCGGACGAGCGCCTTGGCGATGGTCACCTTGTACGCGTTATCCCGCATCGGCTTGGCTCCTTCGAGCGCCGCCTCCGCCGCGCTGTTGGCCACGGCTTCCGAAATCTTCTTCCCTCTCAAGAATGTCTCCGCATCCGGAGTCCGCCACGGGATGGGCGCCACGCCCCCTAAGACGATCCGGGCCTCCTGGCAGACGCCGTTGACGACGGTCAGCATAGCGGCGACACTGACGAGCGCAAAATCGATCGATTGACGCTCCCGCACCTTGAGGTACAGGCTCTTCGCGTTGGGCGTCGGGTTGGGGAGGATGATCTCGGTGATGATCTCGTTCGGCTTGAGGATGTTCTCCCGGCGGACGCTCGTCTCCGGCAGGGTGAAGAAGTCGTCCATCCCGACTTCCTTCGGCCCGGTCGAGGTCATGATCTTGACCCGGCCGTTGAGCGCCATCAGCGCCGGGGCGGAGTCGGATGGGTGGACGATGTAACTCGGCCCGCCGCCGAAGATGGCGTGGTACCGGTTGATGCCCGCCACGGCATAGCACCGGTCCCCGCCCTTCTTCAGGCAGGGGAAGTCTTCACTGCGGTAGTACCAGCACCGTGGCCGCTGGCAGATGTTCCCGCCGATCGTCCCGACGTTCCGGATTTGCGGGGAGGCGATGACCATCGCCGCCTGGGAGAGCGCGGCGAATTGTTTCTGGACGATGGGGTTGGATTCGATGTCCGCGATCGTCGTCAGCGCCCCGATCCGCAGGGCGACGGCGTCCTGCCGGATGTAGCTCAGGCCCGGGATCGTCTTCAGGTTGACGACCCGCTTAGGGCTGATCAGGTGTTCTTTTAACTCGCCGACCAGGTCGGTCCCGCCCGCGATGACCTGGGCTTCGTCCCAGGTCCGGCCCAGCAGGGAGGCCACCTTGTCGACACTCGTCGCGTTGACGTAGGCGAAGCTCTGCATCCGCTATCCCTCCTTCCGCTGGGTCTGGGCCAGGGCTGTGAGCACTTTGTCGGGGGTAATGGGAAGCTCCCGGACGCGCGCGCCGCACGCGTTGTAGATGGCGTTGGCGATCGCACCGGCGGTCGGAATGACGGGCGGTTCGCCCAGCCCGATCACCCCGCGGTGCGGCTCGTCGTAGAAGATCGCTTCGATCTCCGGCACCTCCATCGCGCCGACCACCTTGTAGTCCTCCAGGTTGGCGTTGACCATGTGGCCGGTCGGGCTGTCGAGGATGCGGTCTTCATACAGCGCGTAGCCGACTCCCATCAGGACCCCGCCGTTCACCTGGCTCTCCGCCGTCAGCCGGTCGATCACCAGCCCGCAGTCATGCACCGCCACGACCTTGAGCATCTGGACGTGGCCGGTCTCGGTATCGACCTCCACCTCGACGAACTGCGTGCCCGCGACTCCGGTGTCAGAATACCCGGCCACCCATTCGCCCTGGATGGTGATCGGGCCGTCGGCGAGCTGAGCGGTCGCCTGTTTCCACGCGACACTCTTGGACGGGTCGCTCTTGACGAAGACCTTGCCGTCCCGCGCGACCAGGTCGGCTGGCTGCGCGCCGAGTTTCGGGGCGACCACCTCGAACAGCTTCTGCTTCGCCAACATCGTCGTCGATTTGATCGCCGGGGAGACGGACGCGGCCGTCGTGCTCCCGCCGCTGCCGCCGGACGGCGGGAAGTCGGTGTCCCCGATGCGGACCTGGATGTCTTGCGGGCTCAGGCCGAATTCTTCCGCCGTGATGATGGCGATGATCGTCTTCGTCCCCGTCCCGATGTCCTGCGTGCCGCACTTGACCTCGACACTCCCGTCGTTGTTGATCGTCACCTGCGCCTTCGTCCCGCTGCCCCCGCCGCCCCAGGTGCATGAGCCGATGCCCATGCCGCGCTTCTTCGTCCCGGAGCCGGCGCCGGGAGTCTTATTCCGCCGCTCCCAGCCGATCTTCTGCGCGGCGATGTCATACTCCTTCTGCCGGGTCTTGTTGGGGTCGTTCTTCTTCCGCAGTTCCAGCGGGTCGATGCCGAGCTTCTCCGCCAGTTCGTCCATGACCGACTCCATGCCGAAGGAGGCTTGCGGATGGCCGGGGGCGCGCTGGGCGGCCTGGGCTCCGGCGTTCGTGGACACGTCCCTCTGCTCGACCCGGAAGTTGGGGACGGCGTAGATGTACGGCCCCGCTGGGATGCCCGCCCCACCCGCGACACCGCCCGTCCCGTAGTTCGACCGCTGGTAGGCGACGAGCGTCCCGTCTTTCTTCGCCCCGATCTTTACCTGCTGAATGGACGACGGCCGGTTGCCGGTCGTCAGGTGCTCCTCTTTGCGGCTGAGCATCAGCTTGACGGGGGCTCCCGCCTTCTTCGCCAGCAAGGCCGCGATGATCCCTTCCGGCCGAGCGCCGAACTTGGCCCCGAACCCGCCGCCCATGTATTCGGTGATCACCCGGACCTGCGTGGCGGGAAGGTTGAAATACTTCGCCAGCTCATCCCGGACGCTGAAGACTCCCTGGGTAGAGGCCCACACCGTGAGCTTGTCCCCGTCCCACCTGGCGACCGTGCCGTGCGTCTCTAAGGCGACGTGCGTCTGGACCTGGCAGCGGTAGGTGGCCTCGACGACGACATCCGCCGTCGCAAACCCGGCCGCCACGTCTCCCTGTTCCCGGACTCGCGGGTCGGACACGTTCTTCCGGTCGCCGTACACCTGCGCGGCGTCCGGTTTCATCGCGTCATCGACATCGACGACGAACGGGAGTTTCTCGTACTGGACGTCGATCAGGGCGAGGGCGTCTTCCGCGATGTCCGGACTGGTAGCCGCCACCGCCGCCACTTCCTGGCCGGCGTACCGGCATTCTTTGTTGAAGAGGCCTTTCACATCATCGGGTAGGAGGACCGCCTTCACGCCGGGCCGGGCCATCGCCTTACTCGCGTCGATTTTGACGACACGGGCACGCGGATGGGCAGACCGGAGGATCTTCCCGTAGAGCAGACCGGGCAGGTTGATATCATACGTGTACTTCGCCTTGCCGGTGACCTTCGCCACGCCGTCTAAGCGGGGAATGTGCTGGCCGATGTGCTTCATCTGGGTGACGTCGCCCCAGCCGACCTGCCCGTCATCCGGGACTTCGATCTCGATCTCTTTCGGTTCACCTCGCTCCTGAATGGTGACCTTGACTTTCTTCATCTTTTGCTGCATCCCGTCACCCTCCTTTCCGCATCTTCTGAGCCGCGGTGAGCGCGGCCTGGAAGACTCTGGGGTAGGTGCCGCAGCGGCAGATGTTTCCGGAGACCCCGCGTTTGATGTCGTCGAGGGTGGGGTTCGGGGTCTTATCCAGCAGCCCCTTGATGGCCACCACAAACCCGGGGGTGCAGAACCCGCACATCAGCGCGTCATGTTCAATGAACGCTTCCTGGATCGGGTGCAGGCGATCCCCGGCCGCCAGGCCCTCGATCGTGGTGATCTCATGTCCCTGCGCGTCGAGGGCGAGCATCATGCAGGCGTAGACCGGCTTGCCGTCCATCAGCACCGTGCAGCCCCCGCACTCCCCGCGATCGCAGACGAGCTTCGCCCCGGTGAGGTCGAGTTTCTCGCGGAGGACGCTCAGCAAGGTCGTCCGCGACTCGACGTCCACCTTGTACGGCTTGCCGTTTACTTTGAGGGTGATCTGCGCCTGCGTGATGCCGGGGAGGGTCTGGGCGTCAGCCGTGTCGGGCTGGGTCATCAACACCGCCGGCGCGACGGCGGCCGTGATCGCGCCCGTGCCGATCCCCTTGAGGAAACCGCGCCGGGAGATCGTCGAAGAGACGGGGTTCGGGGCGCGTGATGGAGGACGCTGTTCCTCGTGGCGATCCTTAGCCATACTGCCTCCTTTGCCTAGTTAGACAGCGAAGAGACCCACACTTCCTCCCGTGACGCTGGCTCTTTGCTGTGAGGGCTGACCTTCTGGTACTTCAGTACAACGTCGACATCGTAGTTGAGGGTATGCAACAGTGTGAGCAGTTGGCGCATGGATTTCCGGTAATTCGTCTGATCGAGCAACCTGTAGAGCTGTGCAGGAGACATGCTGAGGCGCTTGATAAGTTCCTTTGTGCTTAAGCCGGACTTCTTGACGGCTTCCTGTGCGTAGAGCGTCAGGTTGTAGAGAAGCAGGTCCGCCATATAGCCGGGATCTCGACTGTACTCCAGCACATGGTCGATATGCACAGCCCCCTCGTCGCCCGACGCCAAACTGTAGACAAAGCCCTCCCTGTCCATATCTTCGTCGACGTGTACATCAACCACCCTATTTCCCCTGGTCGGTGTCGGAC
>JACQVL010000252.1 GCA_016209865.1 Candidatus Latescibacterota bacterium
CTGGGGAGTAGGGGTGAGGTGCAAAACTGGGCAGTCCAATTCTTTTTCTGAAAAACTATAGTAAGGACGAAGGACGAAAGAGCAAGGGCAAAGTAAGAAGAGCGAAGGACAAAGAAACAAAGGCGGAAAAGGACCGGGGTGTCATTCCCGCGCAAGCGGGAATCCATTTTCATCCTTCGCCCTTTGTCTTTCGTCCTTGCTTTTTCGTCCTTCGTCCTTGCTTTCAATCAATCCCAAACAACGAATGTCCGGCGTGGGGGAACCAGATGAAATCGACCACCATCGACAACGCGACCCCACACCCGACCCCGAAGATCAGGCCGAGGAAGAACGGCTGTCCCTTCCGGTAGAGTTCGATGCCGCCGACCCACATCATGACCCGCTTGATCAGCCAGCAGAGGAAGATCGAGGACACGATATTCCGCTGCGGCCAGGAGTACGCTAACATGAAGCCTAACGGGTGGATCGGCCACCACGGCAGACTGGCCCGGAGGGACATGAGCAGGAGCATCAACGTACTCCCGATCCCGAAGAACGTCAGCCGCGACCAGTCAGGGCCGAACGGATTACGCATCTTGACTAACGTCTGATCGAACGGAATCGTCGAGCCGATCCGGCCGAACCACCAGCCGTTCGTGAATTGCCGGGTGCCCTGGTCGTACCCTAAGTAGAGGGTGTAGACGAGGGCGAGGACGACGCCGATCGTCGCGGCCGCCCCGATCGCCCAGGCCAGCCCCCGGTGCCAGCGCCGTCCGAATTCCGAGAGTTTGCTCGCCTGGACGAGCGCGGGCATGAACGTCGATTTGATCTCGCCGAGCGGGCCGTACGTCTGGGCCATGGCGGTCATCGTGGGGGCGGACATGTTGATGGAGCCGACGGAGTAGAAGACGAGCACCTGGGGGGTCATCGGTGAGCGGACGAACGGGATGCCCGCTTCTGCGATGATCCGGGAGACGCCGAGGTAGATCAGGAAAACGGCGAATAAGAGAAAGACTGCAATCCCGTAGTGCATGCCTAAGGTGTGGAGCCAGACGACCGCGTAGACGAACCCGCCGAGCAGGCCGAACACGGCCACCCGGTACGGGAGCATCTCCTTCGAGTCGTCGAGGTCGGGCCGGCGGCCGAACGCTTTGGCGACGACATCCCGGATGTGGTGCCGGGCCCGCCACAGCCCCCAGCCGACGAAGACGAGGAACGCCCCCATGTTCTGCCAGTCGAGCATGGCGATTTCCGAGGTGTAGTTGTCGTACCCCGGGATGACGTACCCGACCCGGTTGGCAATTCCGACCTGGATGATCCCGGTCAGGAAGAAGAACCAGAGGCCGGCCAGCACATCAAGGTTGACGAAATACGAGACCCCTAAGATGATCGGCAGGAAGTTCACGTCGATCGCCGGGAAGCCCTCGCCGAATGAGATCGCAGGCGCGTACCCGAAGTACGGAAACCGGGGGACGACCGGGGTGAAGTACCCGATGATGTTGTAGACGATCACCCCGAACGGGATGGCAAACCCGAACCAGAACCGCTTGTCGGTGAGGAAATCCGGGATGTGGCGGGACGAGTCCATCCCCCGGGCGAACGACAGGGGAATCTGCATCATCGGGAAGACGAGTTTCTCGTGTTCGACCCACTGCCGCCGGATGATGACGGTCAGGCACAACGCCATGAAGATAACGGGGAGGATGAGCGTCAGCCACCAGAACAGCGGGATCACCCAGACGGCCCACGGGGCCGCCTGTCCGTCGGGGAGGCCGTCCACCAGCCAGGTCAGGGCATGGCCGGTGTTCTTCACCGTCGCCCACGGTTTGAGGTACGCGTAGAAATACTCCGCCCATCGATTCTCCGGGGTTGCCATGAAGTACGGCGCCATGAGCATCGACAGGAAGGGGGCGCTCATCCCGTTCGTGGACAGCCCGGAGGCGGTCATCCCCATGATGAGCGGGAGGATGAATTCCTGGGGAGTGAGCGCCCACCGTTCGTTCCACCGGACGAGCACGACGTTGAAGATGAGCAGGTAGAAAAAACACAGAATCAGCGGGCCCAGGTGGAAGTGGTCCGCGCCCAGCATCGACGACGCCATCGTGTACTGGAAGTACGGGACGATGAGGGCGATGGCGACGACGGTGATCAGGCCGAGGATGATCGACCGTCGCGTGATATCGCTCGTGCCGGAGTGTCTGACGTTCTCCGCCATGACCTTGCTGTCGTGCTGGTGTCTCGTGGGTGAGGGCGAGCGAAGCGGACAGCCGTCTTCGTCGCAACGATGCGGTCGTTCCGGCGTTGTTATAACACCGCAGGCCGCGAAAGTCAACTCGAAAATGCAAGGTCGAAGGACGAATTAAAAGCAAGGACGAAGGACGAAATGGCAAGGACGAAAAAGAACAAAGGATGAAAATGGATTCCCGCTTGCGCGGGAATGACACCCCAGTGCTTTTCTGTCCTTGTTTCTTTGTCCTTCGTCCTTACCTCTTCGTCCTTGCTTTTTCGTCCTTCGTCCTTCGTCCTTACTCCTTCGTCCTTACGTCAATTCCACCGCCTTGCCGGTCTGCGAGCTTTCGACCGCCCCGTAGGCGATCTTGATCGACTGCAGGTTGTCCCGCCCGCTCGTCTGCGGAGGCCGACCTTCTGTCAGCGCCTGCATCAGCTCACCCATGCTCCCCCCGAACGCCTCCGGGAACCAGCTCCCCTGCACCTGGATGACCTGCCGCTCCCCCGGGCTATCCTTCAGGCAGATTTCTACCGTGCTGTGCGTCGCCATGATCGACCCGTCGGTCCCGTCTAAGTACCAGGTATTGCCGTGCAACCCGGACGCCCGGATGATGTTGTTAAAATGGAGGGTGGCCATGACGTCCGCGTCGTATTCGCAGGTGATCGAATAGATCATCGGGGTGACCGCGTGCTGGCCGGGGACGATCGTCGTCGTCGCCTTCACCCGTTGCGGCGTCAGGCCGGTGAAATAGCGGGTCAGGTCGATGTAATGAATCCCGTGATCGATGATGTTAAAATGCTCCAGGGCCACAATCCACGACCCGGCGACGTCCTGACAGCTCCGGAGGACGTGCAGCACGCTGTACAGATGGCCGACCGTCCCGCGTTCTAAGAGGAGCTTGAGCACTCGGTGCTGGGGCGCCCAGCGGGCCTGTTGGTTGACCATCAACGTCACTCCGGCGGCCTCGCACACCTCCACCATCCGCTGCGCGTCCGCCCAGTGCATGGCGAACGGTTTCTGGCTCAGGATGTGTTTCCCGGCGGCGGCGATCCGTTCGACGAGCGGCCGCCGCTGGGAGGCATGGACGGCCAGGTCGACGATCTGGACGTCCGGGTCGCTCAAGACCTCATCAAGGTCTGCCGTCCACTTCGGGATGCCGAACTTCTGGGCGGTCGATTCGGCCGCCTCTGGGCGGACATCGCAGCAGGCGACGACCCGGTACCCGCACGTCCGGTAGGCCGGCAGATGGGCCCCGTTGGCAATGCCGCCGCACCCGACGAGGCCGATCCCATAGTCACGCCGGTCGGGCAACTGGGGCCGATAATCGATGGGGTTCACGTCCATACCGCGCATAGACCCTCCTTTTTTTATGTTGACATTGTGACACGGCTCACATACTCTGTATATATAATATAACATGCTGTATTCATAAGCGCTTCTATTATTCTTCTGTTCTATTCTGTTTTATGATCACACGAGTGAGCGCGTCCGTAGAGACCCCATGCTGATCGAGTCGGTCGTGGTCGGGGCCTTCCAGTGCAACTGCCTGATCCTCGCTGACGAGGACACTCGCCAGGCGATCGTGATCGACCCGGGGGACGAGCCGGAGCGAGTCCTCGACATCATCCGGCACTACGACCTGGCGGTGAGGTTTACACTCCACACGCACGCCCATCTCGATCATATCATGGGAACCCGGACGCTCAAACAAGCCTTGGGGCCGGAGCTGCTCCTCCATGCCGCTGATGCGTTCCTCTACGATCGTCTCGTCGAACAGGCGGCCGAGTTCGGGTGGCGTGTCGACGAACCGGTGCCGATCGACCGGTTCATCGCTGAGGGGGATGACGTGCCGTTCGGCCACGCCCATGTCACGGTGCTCCACACGCCCGGCCATACGCCGGGCAGTGTGTGCTTCCAGATGCCGGGGGAGGCTCCGATCCTGTTCGCTGGGGATACGCTCTTCGCCGGGAGTATCGGCCGGACTGACCTCCCTGGCGGGTCGTACGAATCGATCATCCAATCCATCCGTGAGAAAGTGCTTCCGCTCCGGGAGGACACGATCGTCTACCCCGGTCACGGGCCCCGCACGACGATCTGGGAAGAAAAGCGGCAGAATCCGTTCTTGATATAAGGGTAATCAGACTATAAAGAGTGACCCGTGACGAGTGACGAGAAAAATAGATTCACATCAGGCTTTGCTTCGTGTTGGTGTCTACTCGTCACTTGTCACTCGCCACTCGTCACTGAATGAGACTCCCATCATGACATCCCTTCAAGACCTCGTCGATCTGATCCAGACACACCGAGAAACCATCCTGCAGGAATGGGTGCAGCGCACCCGTGTCCATGAGACGGATGAATTCCGCCAGACGCGGACGTTCGCGGCCGCGCGCGTGGATTTCTTCGTGCGCCTGCAATCTATCTGGGCGCGCCCGGACGACCCCGCTCCTCGCACCGCGCTCGACCGCTGGATTCGGGCGAGATGCACCGCGGGCGAGAACAGCGACACGCTCATCCGCCGGTGCGTCACCCTCCGGGATGCGATCTGTCAGGTCCTCGGCACCGCGGTCGAGCGCGCCCCCCAGGCGACCCTCCTGCTCGACGGAGTCCATCATCTGTTCGATGAGGTCGAGCGGATGATCTACCGGGTGTGCCAGGACCTGGCGATGGCGCGTACGGTTGAACAACTCCGGCTGGCACACGAAGTCAGTAACGAAATCCTGATGGCCAGCGATCTCGAGCAGTTGTTGCCCGATGTCGTCCGCCTGATCGCGTCGAAACTCAGCTATATGGTGGTCAGCCTTTCCCGGATCGAGGATGACGGGGCCGTGTCGTGGGCGTGGACGGGAGAGTACGGGAAGACGGTCCAGGTGGGACGCGACCGGGAGAAAGACGGGCCGTTCCGGCTGAACGCCGGGGAAGGGATCGTCGGGTGGGCGCTCGAACAAGGGACGACAGTGATCGTGCCAGACGTCCTCCAGGAGCCGAGGTACATTCCCCATCCCTACATCCGGGGGGTTCGATCCGAGATCGCCGTTCCCCTCCGGCAAGGCGGGCGGGCGATCGGGATTCTGGACGTCGAAAGCCGGGCTGTCGGGGCGTTCGATGAGCATGACCGGCAGATCCTGGAACTCCTGGCGTCGCAGATCTCCATCGCGCTCGAGAAGTCCCGCCTGTTTAACATCGAGCGGAAGAAATCGGAGTACTTGGCGCTCGTCAACGACGTCGGACGGAGAGCGGTGGGCGTGTTAACCGTCCCGGAACTCTGTGAGCAGGCCACCCGGCTGATCCACGAGCGTTTTGCCTATTCGTCCGTCGGGCTGTTCCTGGTCGACCCGATCCGTCCTATCCTGCTGCTCCAGTGTGCCGCGGGGGCGTATGAGAACCTGACTCCGCCCGGCTACGAACAGCCGATCGACCAGGGGATTCTCGGCCATGTCGCCCAGACCGGCCAGCCGTTCCTCACGAACGCGGTTCAGCACGACCCGTATTATTATCAGCCGTTCCAGGAGATGGGGGCGACCCAGGCGGAATTGTGCGTGCCGCTGTGGACGGGCGGCCGCGTGATCGGAGTGATCGATGTCCAGCACACGGACACCGACCGGACGTTCGACGAGGTCGACCTGCTGGCGATGACGGCCTTGGCCGGCCAGGTCGCCATCGCCCTCGACAACGCCCGGCTCTTCCAGGACCTGGAGCGGAGCGTCGATCAACAGACCCGGCTGCAAGAGCAGTTGATCCACAACGAAAAAATCTCCACCATCGGCCAGCTCGTCGCGGGGGTGGCGCATGAACTGAACAACCCGCTGACCTCGATCATCGGGTACGCGGACCTCTCCCTCCAGCGCAGCCAGGATGACCAGACCCGGAGCTACCTGAACCGGATTTCCAAAGAATCCCACCGGATGGTGCAGATCGTCAAGAGCCTGCTCGCGTTCGCCCGGAAGGAACAGCCCCAGCGGACGCTGGTCGACCTCAATACCCTGATTCGGGACGTGCTCCGGCTTCGGGCGTATAATTTCAGGGTCAGTAACATCCGTCTGATCGAACGGTATGAACCGGACCTGCCCCTGACCCTGGGGAACGCGAATCAACTCCAGCAGGTCATCCTGAACATCATCACGAACGCGGAGTATGCCATCCGGAAAGTCTATTCTCGTGGATGGATCGAGATCACGACCGGGTGTGACACGATCCAGGACGACCAGGTCATCCGGGTCCGCATCAGGGACAGCGGGACGGGGATTCCGGAAGAGCATCTGCCGAAGATCTTCGACCCATTCTTCACGACCAAACAGGCCGGGGAAGGCACCGGGCTGGGTCTCTCGATCTCGTCCGGGATCGTCAGGGAACATGGCGGCCGCTTGCTGGCCGAGAGCCCGCCCGATGAAGGGGCGTGCTTTACGATCGAGCTCCCCGTGTGTACGGCCGAGACGAGCACTGGCCGCGATGCCCGGCCGGCGACAGCCATCGCGCGCCTCCCGCTCAAACGCATCCTGGTGATCGACGATGAACGGGAGATCACCGATTACCTGGCCCAGGTCCTGACCGCGAACGGACACACGGTGGAGACCGCGTTCGACGGCGAGGCCGGGTTGCGGAAACTCGACCAGGTCTCCTATGACCTGATCCTCAGCGACATCAAGATGCCAGGGTTGAGCGGCCGCCATCTCTACAACGCCGTCAAGACCCGACAGCCCCACCTCCTCAGCCGTTTGATCCTCATGACCGGAGACCTGACCAGCCCCGACACACAACAGTTCCTGAAGACCGCCCGCGTTCCCTACCTGACCAAACCCTTCACCGTCCACGAGCTGGAACAGGTGATGGCGGCGGTCTCAGAAGGCCAGTGATCGTCGGAGGATCGTCCGCCTTCCGCCGGTCGCGCAGACCAGACCGCAAGAAACTGGTTGACAGCATCCGTAGAACGTCCGATATTGTATCCCTGATGGCCCTGATCCACTCTCCCACCCTGTCAAGCAAGTGAGGAAACTTTTCTTCATCATCAGCGTCATCAGTGATAGAGGGAGACAACGCTATGGCCATCGACGGGCAGGAAGACCGGAGTACCAAGCTGATCCAGATCGGGATCGCGCTCTCCAGTGAACGCAACCTGGATCGCCTCCTGGAGATGATCCTCGACCTCGCCCGCGACCTCACCCACGCGGATGCAGGGACCTTATACCTGGTGCGTGAGGAGTCCCAGGACCTCAAGTTTGAGATCGCGCACAACCAGACCTTGGGGACGCGGGTCGGCGGGACGAGCGGGAACGAAGCCAAGATTCCTCCCGTTCCCCTGGTGAGAGACGGCAGTCCCAACCTGGCCAACGTATCGGCGTACGTCGCCAACACCGGCCAACTGGTCAACATCCCGGACGTGTACGAAGCGGAGGGGTTCGATTTCACCGGCCCGCGTAAGTACGACGAGTTCACCGGGTACCGGACAAAATCGATGCTGTGCATCCCGATGCGCAACCATGAGACCGAGATCATCGGGGTGCTCCAGCTCATCAACGCGCTCGACCCGGCGACCCGGCAGGTCATCCCGTTCGCGTCCGAGCATGTCGACCTGACCAGCGCCTTAGCGTCTCAGGCCGCGGTCGCCCTGACGAACGCCAAGTTGATTCAAGACCTCAAGAACCTGTTCGACGCGATCATCAAGTCGATCGCGACCGCCATCGAGGAAAAATCCCCCTACACCGGCGGCCATATTCGCCGGGTGGCGGAGTTGACAATGACCATCGCCCAGGCGGTCAACGAGACGACCGACGGCCCGTTCGCCGGCATCCACTTCACGCCGGATGAGATGGAAGAACTCCGGATCGCGGCCTGGATGCACGATATCGGGAAGATCACGACGCCCGAGCACGTCGTCGATAAATCGACGAAGCTGGAGGCGATCGTCGACCGGATCGAGATGATCAAAGCGCGGTTCGACAGCATCCGCCGCGATTGCGAGACGAGCGCGCTCAAGAAAAAGATCGATCTGCTCACGACCGGGACCGCCGACCCGGATCAGCTCCACCAGATCGATGAGGAACTCAACCAGCAGCTCACCCAGCTCGACGACGACCTCAACTTCATCGTCACCATCAACAAGGGCGGCGAGTTCATGGAAGACGAGAAACTCGAGCGGCTCCGCGCGATCGCCAGGCGGACGTACACGGCCAACGGGGAAGAGCGGCCGTACCTGACGGAGAACGAAGTGTACAACCTGTCGATCAAGCGCGGAACCCTGAATCTCGAAGACCGGAAGATCATCGAGAACCATGCGTTGATGAGCATCAAGATGCTCCGTGAGCTGCCGTTCCCGAAGAAACTGAAGCACGTGCCGGAGTACGCCGGCGGCCACCACGAGAAGCTGAACGGCAAGGGGTATCCGTTCGGCCTGACCGCCGATCAGCTCTCCCTCCAGGCGCGGATCATGGCGGTGGCCGACATCTTCGAGGCGCTCACCGCGCACGACCGGCCGTACAAGAAGCCGATGCCCCTCTCCAAAGCGATCCAGATCCTGGGCTTCTTCGTCAAAGACCAGGATATCGATAAAGATGTCGTCGATCTGTTCGTCAAACAACACATCTTCGAGGATTACGCCAAACGCGAGATGGACCCGACACAGATCGACGAAGTCAAAGTGCAGTAACCAGGGATACCCCGCATGGCCCACTCGTCCGATGACCCGTTCGCCCACTCGTTAAACCGGTATGCCTCGTTCCTCTGCCATCACCCCGTCACCGTCACCCTCCTCGCTCTCGGACTGACCGTCCTGTCGTTCTTCCTCACCAAACGGCTCACGATCAAGAGCGATTTCGCCGAGCTCCTGCCCGACGGGTACCGCAGCGTCCAGGACATCCACCGGATCACGGAGCGTGTCGGGGGACTGGGCAACTTAGTCGTGGCCATCCAGTCGGACGACCTGAAGGCATCGGAGCGGTTTGCGGATGACCTGGTCGTCCGGTTGAAGACGTTACCGCCCGGCTACGTCCGGTACATCGAGTATCAAATCGATGAGGAGAAAAAATTCTACGAAGACAACCAGTTCATGTACGCCAATTTAGAAGACCTGGAAGAGGTGCGGGACCGGCTCCGGTCGCGCATCCAGCGGAAGAAACTGGAACAGAACCCGCTGTTCGTCTCCGCCGCGGAACTGGGTGTCGAGGACGACGAGGGCGACAAGCCGTTCGACATCTCGGACATCGAAGAGAAGTACAAGAACAAGGCGCAGAGTAAGGTCAGTAAATGGAAGGACGGGTACTTCGTCGGGGAGAACGGCCAGCTGCTCGCCGTGATCATCAAGCCGTACGGCACGACCACCGGCGTCAAATTCTCCGAGGACCTCTGCAACCGCGTCCAGCGAGTGATCGACGGTCTGCGCCCGGCGTCGTACCACCCGTCGATGCGGGTCGGGCTGACGGGCAAGTACCGGATCGTCTTAGATGAGTACGCGTCCATCCGGGAGGAGATCGTCTCGACCGCGCTGTTTACCGTCCTGCTCGTCTACCTGGCGATCTACTTCTACTACTGGACGTTCGCGGCCATCATTCACCTGAGCATCGTGGTCGGGATGGGCATCCTGTGGACGTTCGCGGCGACGTACCTCCGGATCGGCTACCTGAACAACCAGACGGCGTTCCTCGGCTCGCTCATCGTCGGCAACGGCATTAACTACGGGCTGATCTACATGGCCCGGTATAAAGAAGAACGGCTGCAGAATCATGACGTCTCCACCGCCGTCGCCAACGCCATGCGGAACACGATCGTGGCCACGGCCACCGCGTCGTTCGCCACCGGGGTCGCGTACGCCACGCTGATGATCACGGATTTTAAAGGGTTCAACCAGTTCGGGTTCATCGGCGGACTGGGGATGATCTTCTGCTGGGTGGCGACGTTTACGGTGCTCCCGGCCCTGCTGGTGCTGTGGGAGCGCACCCCGTTCGGACGGCGGAGTTGGACCCGGCGTCAGAAGAAGAATATCCTTTTCCGCGCGGTGGCGCAGGTCGTCATCCGTGCGCCCCGCCAGATCGTCGTCATCAGCACGGTCCTCGTCGTCGCCGCCATCGGCCTGATCATCTGGTGGCTGCCGAACGCCTTCGAGTACGATTTCTCCAAGCTGCGACAGGAGAGCAAGACGCGGTCGGAGACGCGTGACCTCAACTCCCGCGTCAACCGGATGTTCGGCATCTCTCAGAACCCGGCGGTCATCTTAGCCGACCGGCTGGATCAGGTCGTCCCCATCCGCGACGCGATTCTGGCGAAGAAAGCGGACGAAGAGCAACACCCCAACCCGACGATCGATGAGTGCAAGACGATCTTCGACCTCCTCCCCAAAGACCAGGATGAAAAGCTCGAGGTGCTGGCCGATATCAAGCGGACGCTCGACGAGAACCCGCCCGACTCCCTGGGAATCAGCCCGGATCAGGTGGCCAAGGTGAATGACTTCAAACAGAAGATTCGTCTGAAGTCGCTCACCATCCAGGACCTGCCCGGCGGGCTGGCCCGTAACTTCGAGGAGAGCGGCGGCCGGCGCGGTCTGCTCATCTACGTCTACCCGCGTCCGGATGCCGGGCTGTGGAACGGCAAAAACCTCGTCCAGTTCGCGGAAGTCATCCGGTCGAACGCCCTCCCGTCGGGCGAAATCATCTACTCATCGGGCGAGGCGGTGATCTTCGCGGACATGCTCAAGGCCGTCGCCAAAGACGGGCCGGTCGCCACGGTCGGCGCGTTCGTCGGGGTCATCGGGCTGCTGCTCATCAGCTTCAGGAACCTGCGGGCCTCGATGATCACCCTCGCCTCGCTGATGGGCGGGATGATCCTGATGGGCGGGGTGATGGTCATCTTTGATATTAAAGTCAACTTCTTCAACTTCATTGTTATTCCGACGACGTTAGGGATCGGGGTCGATTACAGCGTCAATATGTACCAGCGGTACCGGCTGGAAGGCTTCGGCTCCGTCGCGCGCATCATCCAGAACACGGGCGGAGCAGTCGCCCTCTGTTCGCTGACCACCCTCATCGGGTACAGCTCCCTCCTCCTCGCCAGCAACCGGGCGCTCGTCTCGTTCGGCGTCATGGCGAACATCGGGGAGGTCACGACGCTGCTGACCGCCCTCCTGACCCTGCCCGCCTACCTCCTCATCCTCGAGCAGCGCGCCGGCCGGGCCGCCCTCGCCGTGCCCGAGGTGGCGCCAGCAGAACCGAAGCCTGAGCCAGAGTCAGCCGTGGCAGGAGGGAGTGGGAAATAGGGAAGAGGACACGTTCCAGGTTCCAAGTCTATCCTCCAGCCTGGAACTTGAAACCTGGAACCTGGAACCTTTTCTGGGAAAAACCCATGCGCCGCCTCCTGATTCCCCTCTTCGGCGTCCTCCTCGCCCTCACCCTCCTCCTGTTCGACCTGATCATCCTGCGATCCGGACGGACGGCCGTCCGCCCGACGTTTCACAAGGGCGTCGTCCTCGGCCTGCACCGGGCGTCGAACGGCACCGCCTACTACCGGCCTGCCCTGGAACAGATCACCGCCCTCGGCGCGACCCATCTCTCCATCCCCGTCTACTTCTTCCAGGATTCCGTCTCCTCCGTGACGCTGTACCCCAAGCCGACCGACGGCGCGTCCCCGGAGGAGTACGACCAGGTGGTGAGTGACGTGATCGACGAAGCGCACCGGCTCGGCCTGAACGTCTTCCTCTTGCCGGTCGTGGACATCGAGCATCCCGCCGGCACTGAGTGGCGTGGGATGATCCGGCCGGCAGACTGGAACGCCTGGTTCCGGAGTTATCGGGCGTTCCTGGCGCAGTATGCCCGGCTCGCGGAGCAGCATGACGTCGAGCTGATGAGCGTGGGGACGGAATTAGTCTCGTCTGAGGGGCAGACAGCGGCATGGCGGGAGACGATCCGGTCGGTGCGCCGGCTGTACACGGGACCGCTCACGTATTCCGCCAACTGGGATCACCACGAAGCGATCGAGTTCTGGGATGACCTCGATCTGTTGGGGGTGTCGGCCTACTACGAGCTCACCGACCGGCCCAACCCCACGGTGGCCGAGTTGATCGCGGGATGGCGGCCCATCCAGCGCCGGCTGCGCGCCTGGCAGGCCAGATGGGACAAGCCGCTGCTCTTCACGGAGGTCGGGTATGCGAGCCAGGACGGAGCGAGCAGCCAGCCGTGGAACTACCTGGCGGATGGGCCGCTCAACTTAGAGGAACAGCGGCGGTGTTACCAGGCGTTGAAAGCCGTCTGGCAGGACGAGCCGCGCTTTGCCGGACTCTATCTGTGGGTCTGGGAACCCGGCACAGGGGGGCCAGCGGACACCGGGTACGCGTTCGCCGGGAAACCGGCGGAGGCCGTCATCCGGGCATGGTACTCCGGTCTCCCGCCAGACGCGACGATCCTGGATCGGGCGATCGCGTCGATCACCCGCTTTATCGAATGAACGGCGTCTCTCGCGTAAAATCCGGACAATAATAGTCCGCGCTCTCGAACTCCTGCACCCAGCCTTCCTCCAGTCCCAACTTTTCTAACAGGGCCATCACCCGGACATATTCCATCGGCCGGATTTTCCGGTCGAGTAAGGGGAGATTCGCCGCCTTGTGTGTCGGGTAGTACTGCGACGTCAACGACACCTGACTGACGTCAGATGCTTGTGACTCACCGCTGAGGCGGCGTTCACGTCTGGCCGGTTGACGGCGACCCTGTCAGATGGCTCTGACAGCGCGAGGTGCAAGACCGACGTCTTGACGCTGAAGGTTTTACGTCTCAGACGATTCCCTGAGACAACCCCCTATCTTCAGTTCTCAAAGAACGTGCGAGCCGTTGGCTCCCCGCAGGGAGTGCCTTGCTTCTACGATACGTCGAAGCGTGGTGATTGTCAAGAGCAATGTTGGCCGTGTTTCCTCCCCGGACTGAAATCCGAGGTTTCCACACGGGAGAAGTTCTATGAGGGAACCCCTTCCAAAATCTAAAATTCTCCCGCGGGCGTGACCCTCGCCATATCGCGTGTGATCGTCCAGGAGGCCGTCAGGATGATCAGCCCGCCGAGGAATGCGACCAGGGGGAGGACGACGATCGCGTCATCGAGGCCGTAGATATCGGATAATCGGCCGATGATCAGCGGGGCGAGCGCGGCGCCCAACAGATGGACGCAGCAGTTATAACAGGCCATGATCGTGGCCTTGAATTGCACCGGCACGATGTCGAGGATCGTGGCGGTCAGCGGGCCGTTGTACCAGGTGAACAAGAAAAGTGACATCAGCAATGACCCGATGACCACGCCCTCATTCACGCTGGAGATGGCGGCCAGACAGAACGGCGTGCCGATCAAGAACCCAGAGCCAGCCACGATGACGCGGCCTGCCTTCGTGCGTCGTAAGAACCAGTCTCCGAGCATCCCGCCGGAGAGGTTGCCCATGACGACCCCGATCACCCCCAACCCGCCGACCAGTCCGGCTTTCATCAACGAGAACCCGAGGTAGCGGTTCATGTAGGACACGCCCCAGGTGATCAGACCGTTGACCGCAAAGATGATGAACGTTCCCCCTAAGAAGACGATGAGGAGTGTCGGGGTTCGGTAGAGCGTGGCCAGTCCGTTCCGCAAGGTGGTCAGCGCCAGTTCCCACCAGCCGTCGACGCCTGGGTTGGTTGATACCGCTAATCCGGGCATCTCACCATGCTCGCTGGCTCTCACGTGTCGTGGCCGGCCATTCGATTCACGTAGGCGCCAGACCGCGACGGCCAGGCACAGGCCCGGCAGACCGACGAGGAAGAGGGCGTACCGCCAGCCGAGGTAATGCGCGACGATCCCCCCCACGATAAACCCTAGCATGCCTCCGAACCCCATCCCGGCCGAGAAGACACCGATCGCTCGGGCCCGTTTTTCGGATGGGAAGTATTCGGCGATGAGCGCCGTGGCCGAGGGGGCATAGCTGGATTCTCCGATGCCGATGAGGAAACGGCACAAGAAGAGTTGTCGATAGCTCGTGACCAGCCCGCCGGCGGCGGTCATCAGGCTCCAGAGGAGCAAACCCGTCCCGATGATCGTCTTGCGCGACCCGATATCAGACGCGATTCCCATCGGAATCGTCGCGACCGCCAGGACGACTTCGACGACCGTCTCTAAGAGTCCGAGTTGAAGGTCCGACACGCCCAGTTCTTGTTTGATGGGCGTAAAAAGGGATAAGACGACGTACCGATCCAGGTAATTGAACAGGTTGATGAGGGTCAGGAGGAGCAGGACATACCTGGCGTACCGGGTGCCAGTCATGAACGACCTTTCCTCATCGCGGCGTCGCCCGTGTATACGTCGAGGTCCACTGCATCGCCTTCGTGGGGTCGTTCCGGTCGGGCCGTTCCGCCCGTCGCACCAGGGTCTCTCCCGTCAACTGGATGATCGTAGTCGACGGCACCCCCACCGCGCTGGGATCACGGGCGACCTGCGGGGTGAGCGTCAACGTCGAGTCCGCCAGGGTGTACGTCCCAGCGCTCGCGTCGAACGTGTCGTACGCATCCACTTTCTCCAGGTCGCTGGGGGGGATGCTGTAGCGCCGGTTGGCATCCATCCACACCTGGCTGTAATGCCCGTTATGCAGGATGAGGATGCCCGTACCGGGCGTGTCCAGGGTTGCGGTCGTATCCGGCGCAGTCACCGCCACGGACGTCATCATCCAGACGCCCTCCACGCCAGCCCCCCCTCGTTGACCGCAGGACAGGAGGGCGATCCCATACACAGACATCAGCATCATCGCAATCAGGTGTCGCATAGTCGGCCTCGTCGGTAAGGAGTGAATGGGTGACACGCTGCTGATGGACACTTCGATGCCGAGCTAATATCCATCAGAAAGGCGAGGTTGTCAAGAGAAAAGGGGATGAAAATTTGTGCAGAGAAAACGGTTGACAAGGGGACGCGGATGTGATAGGGTAGTAGGAGAACAAGGAGGACCTCCTGTGTCACCCGACCCTTCTCCCTACGACGTCTACCAGACCCCGCTCGTCGAGCGGTACGCGACGCGGGAGATGAGCGAGAATTTCTCCGCCAACACGAAATTCCGGACGTGGCGGCGGCTGTGGGTCGCGCTGGCTGAAGCCGAGCAAGAATTGGGCCTGCCCATCACCGACGCGCAGCTCGATGAGCTGCGCCGGTTCCAGGATGACATCAACCACGAGGCCGCGGAAGCCCGGGAAAAACAGACCCGCCACGACGTCATGGCGCACATCTACGCCTACGGCCTCCAGTGCCCGACCGCCAGGCCGATCATCCATCTGGGCGCGACGAGCGCCTACGTCGGGGATAACACCGACTTGATCCTCATGCGGGACGGGCTGCGGATTCTGCTGAAGAAGCTCGTCAACATCATCGACGTGCTCGGCACGTTCGCGGCGCAGCACCGGGACGTGGTCACCCTCGCGTTCACCCACTACCAGCCCGCCCAGCTCACCACCGTCGGCAAGCGGGCGTGCCTGTGGGCGTACGACCTGGTGCTCGACCTCGAAGACCTGGAGTTCCGGCTGCACACCCTCCGTTTCCGCGGCGAGAAAGGCACGACCGGGACGCAGGAGAGTTTTATGAAGCTGTTCAACGGGGATGAAGAAAAGGTGAAAGCGGTCGACCGGCTCGTCGCGGAGAAGATAGGGTTCGCCGAGACGTTCCCGGTGACCGGCCAGACGTACCCCCGCAAAGTGGATAGCCAGATCTTGAACACCCTCTCCGGCCTGGCCCAGTCGGCCCACAAATTCTCCAACGACCTTCGGCTCCTCCATAACCTCAAGGAGATGGAAGAACCGTTCGAGGCGGAGCAGGTCGGGTCGTCCGCCATGGCGTACAAGCGCAACCCACGGCGCTGCGAGCTGATCGCGGCCCTCGCCCGGCACGTCATCGTCAACACCCTCAACCCGGCGTTCACGGCGGCGAATCAATGGTTCGAGCGGACGTTGGACGACTCTGCCAACCGCCGGCTGTCCCTGCCAGAGGCGTTCTTGGCGGTCGACGGTCTGCTCAACGTCTACCTGAACGTCGCCGCCGGCCTGGTGGTCTACCCGACGGTCATCCGCCGCCACGTCATCGATGAGCTGCCGTTCATGGCCACCGAAGACCTCTTGATGATGGCCGTCAAAGCCGGGGGCGACCGGCAAGACCTGCACGAACGCATCCGGCGCCACGCCGTCGAGGCCGCCCGGATGGTCAAGGAAGAAGGCCGGCCGAACGACCTCCTCGACCGGCTCACGACTGATCCCGCGTTCGCCCCGGTGCGCGAGCGTCTCGCGCAGTCCCTCGACCCTGCCCGGTTCGCCGGCCGCGCGCCGCGTCAGGTGGACGAATGTCTCGATCAGATCATCAACCCGATTCGCGCGAAATACGCCCATCTCCTCGGCCTCCGGGCGACGGTGGAGGTGTAGCGATGCCCAACCGCATCCGGATTCTCCCCGAGGATGTCGCCAACAAGATCGCGGCGGGTGAGGTCATCGAACGGCCAGCCTCCGTCGTCAAGGAGTTGATCGAGAACGCCATCGACGCGGGGGGCACCCGGATCGGGATCGAGATCAAAGCGGGCGGAAAGCAGCTCATCCGGGTGACGGATAACGGGGCGGGCATGACGCGGGACGACGCCATTTTAGCGTTCGACCGGCACGCGACGAGCAAGATCACGAGTGCGGACGACCTGGCGCGCATCGGGACGCTCGGGTTCCGGGGCGAAGCCCTCCCCAGCATCGCGTCCGTCTCGAAAGTGGAGTTGATCACGAACGTCCGAGAGAGCGTGGCCGGGACGGTCATCCGCATCGACGGTGGGGTGATCAAGAGCGTGGACGACGTCGGGCGGGCGGAGGGCACGACGCTCTCCGTGTCGCAACTGTTCTTCAACGTCCCCGCCCGCCGGAAATTCTTGCGCGGGGCGGATACCGAGCAGCGGCACATCGCCAACGTCGTGACGAACACCGCGATGGCGTATCCGGAGATGGCGTTCTCCCTGACCAGCGACGGCCGGGAGATCGTCGCCCTGCCGGCCGTGAACCACACCCACGCCCGGGCGCGCGCCGTCTGCGGGGATACCCTGATGAACCAGATGCTCCCCGTGACGTTCGAGGATGAGACGTTCCGGATCGACGGGTTCATCGGCCGGCCGGACGCGGCCCGGATCGCCCGGACGAACCAGTACGTCTTCATCAACCGGCGGGCGATCACCAGTCGGCTGCTCAACCACGCGGTCTACGAAGGTTACGGCAGCTTGCTGCCGAAAGACCGTTACCCGGTCACGATTCTCTTCCTGACGCTCGACCTCGACCAGGTGGACGTCAACGTCCATCCGACGAAGCGGGAGGTCCGGTTCTCGAACGAATCGTTCGTGTACGAACGCACGATGCGAGCGGTGCGGCTGGCGTTGCAGAGCGCGGACATCATCCCGGACATCCGGGCGAACTCCCGGACGATGGTGACGATCCCCCCGATCGAGCTGGCCGCCTCCAAAGCGGGCATCCACCCGCTCTCCCGAAAACAGCTCCAGACCGACCTTTTCGTCGCGCTCAACCGAGCCCCTCAGGCCGCACCAGCCTGGACGTTTACCCCTCCGGCTGAGCCGGCCCCCGCGCCCTCTCCCTCTCCTGATCCCCCCGTCCCATCTGCGCCCCCCGGTGAACCAGAGGCCCACGCGGATGAAGGGCTGATTCCCCTGTGGCAGTTACACAACACGTACATTTTCGCCCAGATCAAGGGCGGACTGGTCATCATCGACCAGCACGTCGCGCACGAGCGCATCCTATTCGAGCGGGCGCTGGCCGCCATCAGAGAATCCGCCGGGACATCCCAGCAGTTGATGTTCCCCATCACCGTCGACCTGACGATGCCCCAGTTCGCGATCGTCAAGGACTATCTCGACCTGTTCAACAAGATCGGGTTCAGCCTGAAACTGTTCGGTGGACAGACGGTCGTGATCGAAGCCGTACCCAGCCTCATCCGCCAGGGCGGGGAAGAACGGCTCCTGCAGAACATGATCGACGTGCTGGCCGACCGGCCGGAAACGGGATTCAAACCGGAAGAACGGATCGCCGCGGCGTTCGCCTGCGAGGCGGCGATCACGAAGGGGAGGCCGCTCGTCCAGCAGGAGATGAACGCGCTCATCAACGACCTGTTCGCCACGTCGATGCCCTACGCTTGCCCGCACGGCCGCCCGATCGTCGTCCGCATCCCCTTAGAAGAGCTGGACCGGAAGTTTAAACGGACGTAAGAAGGGAGTCCCTCCCATGCCCGAACCCATCGTCTACCTTAACGGACGCACCGTCCCGGAGTCCGCCGCGTCGATCAAAATCTATGACGCTGGGATCGTCTTGGGCGCGACGGCGACGGAGATGACCCGGACGTTCCATCAGAAGCTGTACCGGCTCACCGACCACATCGCGCGACTGTACCGGTCGCTCAAGTTCATGCAGGTCGACCCGGGGCTGTCGCCGGAGGAGATGATCGCCGTGTCGGAGGAGGTGATCGAGCACAACGCCGCCCTCCTGGAGCCGGGACAGGAGCTCGGCCTCGTCCATTTTGTGACGCCCGGGGAGTTTACCGTGTATGCCGGTTCTGCTGCCGGCCAGCGGATGAAGCCCACGCCCACCGTCTGTATCCACACGTTCCCCTTGCCATTCTATCTGTGGGCGGACTTCTTCCGCACCGGGGTGCACGTCGTCACCCCCGCCATCCGGCACGTCCCGCCCCAGTGCGTCGACCCGAAGATGAAATACCGCAGCCGGATGCACTGGTTCCTGGCCGACCGCCAGTCGCACCTCGTCGACCCGAAGGCGGTCACGCTTCTGCTCGACCTCGACGGCAACATCACCGAGACGAGCGGGGCAAATTTCCTGATCGTCAAAGACGGCGCGGTGCTCTCCCCCACGACGCGGAACATCCTGCCAGGGGTGAGCCGGCAGGTCGTGATTGAGTTGTGCGCTGAGGTTGGCATCCCGTTCATCGAACGCGACCTGCAGGCCTTCGACGTCGTGAACGCGGATGAAGCCTTCCTGTCCACGACGCCGTATTGTCTTGCGCCCTGCACGAAGATCAACGGGATTCCGATCGGGACTGGTCAGGCCGGGCTGATGTTCCGGCGGCTCATCGGAGCGTGGAGCGCGAAGGTGGGATTGGACATCGTGGAGCAGGTGTTGACTACGCGGGACTCTTGAGCCGCTCGACCAGCCACGGAATCGACACCTCCCCCCGGAACAGATGCCCGCCGTCGTAGGCATCCAATCCCAATCGATCAGGCGATCCCAGCAGCGTATACGCCCGTTTGACCATCGTGAACGCCGGCTCCAGCGGGTACGGGGTATCTTGCTTGCCGGATTCGATGAACTGCGGTCGTGGGGCGATCAGGGCGGACAGGTCGGGGAGGTCGCACAGCCGGCCGATCCCGAACGGATGGTGACAGATGCAGTGGCCGTGCCAGACCGTCTGGACGAACGTCGTGAAGAACCCGCTCAAGATGACCGCCCTGATCCGGCGGTCGAGGGCGGTCAGCACCTGCGACAGCCAGCAGCCGCCCGACAGACCGGCGCACCCGATGCGCTGCGAGTCGACATCGGGTCGTGCTGTGAGGAGGGTGATCCCGGCCATCAGGTCGAAGACCCGCAGGCCGGTCAGGTCGAGGCCGATATGGTTCAGCCGGACCCAGGTCAGCATGCAGCCGCTGCTTCCATGGTACGCCTGATCCGGTTTGATGTCCCGTTCCCCCATCCCGGCGTTGTCCGGGGCGAGTACCACCAGCCCTCGCCGGGCCAGCTCATGCCCGTACGCCACGCCCAGCGCGTTCTGCGGGTTGACCACCCCCTCCTTCCCGCCCTTCACGTGGCCGTGGGGACAGATCACCGCCGGTCGCCGTCCTTTGCCATCGTGAGGAATGAGCAGGTAGGCGCTCGCCCAGTTCCCCGGCAGGGTCTCGTACGCGATCTTCTGACGCTGATACCCGTCCCCCCCGCTCGTCTCCAGGACGACGGGACGGGGCGTCGGGATCGGGCCCAGCCGGTCGAGTCGCAACGTCCGGCGCAGCGCCCGCCGCAACCGCGCCCGCCAGCGCGTCCAGTCATCGTGGTTCCGGCTCTCCGGGCAGGGCCACTGGCGCTCAAACTGGAAATACTGCGCATTCAGGTACACCGCCGTCTGAGGCTGGTCGGGGCCGCATCCTGTCACCGGCTCGATCAACGGCTGTCCGCTCCGCGTCACCCGCTTCATCGTCCTGAGTCCTCCGTCGTATGATCGATCCCCAGCTTGATCGACCGTTCCGGGTGCTCGTTGATCTCCTGATAGGCTTCTGCAGCCCGCGCAAACGGGACGATGGGGTCGATGAGGTCGTCTGCCTTCAGGCGGCCTTCCACGAGCAGGGCGAGCGACTCAGACTGGATGCGCGCAAAGTCCCACCCGTAGTCCGGCAACGGCTCGCTGCACGCCCGACTCGACACGATGCTGACCCGGTTCCGGTGCCACTCCCCCGACAGCAACAGTCCATGGGCCGGGCCGACGTAGTAGGCGGTGGACACGACCGTGCCCTGGTAGCGCGCCGACCGGAGCGCGTCGTACAGCGCCGCGGACGAGCCGCTCGTCTCGAAGGCCACGTCCACCCCGATCGTGTCCGTCCGCCGTTTGACCTCGACGCCCGCATCCCCCCGCGCCGGGTCGAGCGTCAGGTCCGCGCCGTGGCGGGCGGCGGCGTCCCGGCGGCGCTCGATGGGATCGACCGCGATGACCCACCGGGCTCCGGCCAACCGGGCGGCCTGGACGACCATCTGGCCGATCGCCCCCAGGCCGAACACCGCCACCCGGTCGCCCAGACGCACATGGCCGTCCCGAACCCCGCCCACCGCAAAATCCGCCGGGTCCCAGTACATCAAACTCTGCGGGGAGACGCCCTCAGGCGCGACCTGCACCCGCTGCTCCTGCACCGTGTGGGTCTCCCGTAGGGAGAAGTGGCTGAAGACCCGATCCCCGACCTTCAACCGGCTCACCCGGCCGCCGACCTCCGTGACGACGCCCAGACACATGTTGCCAAGCGGCATCGGAAACTGCGCGCGCACCGGCTCGCCCCGAACATGGAGCCGGAGCTCCCCGTCCCACCGGGCCGACGTATCGGCGGACGTGCCCCGAAACCCGCGGAGCTCCGTGCCATGCTTGACGGAGCTGAACAGGCTCCGGATGCGGACGTGATCGGGTTGAAGCGGGGGTTCTTCGTAGGCCCGCAGGATCGCGTGGCCCGGCTGGTCGGCGATGAGTTCGAGGGGCATAGCGACGTCCTTTCAGTGACGAGTGTGTTACCCCCCTATCGTCCCCCCGCATGCGGGGGAACACGGAGGGGGTGTCATTCCCGCGCAAGCGGGAATCCATTCGTTTCGCGCTTGACAACGGCGATGGGAATCACATATTCTTCGAGGTCACATCGAGACACGAGGTTTTCAAATCCGCAATCGACAATCGACAATCGGAACAGGGAGTCCATCATGCCTCGATCATCCCGGTACCAACTGAGCGTCCAGGACTACATCGACTATCACGAGCAGGGGTTTGTGATCATCCGTGGGCTGGTCTCATCCCGCGAGGTCGCGGAGCTTCGTCGCCATACCGAGGCGCTGATGTACGGCCGCATCACGGTCGAGGGGGTGGAACCCCCACCCGCCGGCCTGAGCCGTGAGGAGCAGGCGCAGCACTGGCTGCGCGTCCACATGCTGCACCGCAAGCTGGACATCCACGAACGGTTTCTGTTACACCCGCGAATGCTCGACGTGCTGGAGACGCTCATCGGGCCGGACGTGCTCGCCCTCCAGACGATGCTCTTCCTGAAGCCGCCCGGACGGGAAGGACAGGGGTATCACCAGGACTCGTACTACATCCCGACGTACCCCGATACCCTCTGCGGGGCCTGGCTGGCCATCGACCGGGCGGATGAAGAGAACGGCTGCGTCTGGCTCATCCCGGGGTCACACCACGAACCGATCTATCCTGACAGACACAAGATCGGTCAGAACCATGCGGACGGGGCGATCCGCGACCTGACGGTGATCGAGCACGCGAGCGCGACGGATGACTCGATCAACGGCCTGACCCCGATCGCGGCGAAATACCCTGGCCAGGAAATCCCCGCCGTCCTCGACCCGGGCGACGTGATGATCTTCCACAGCCATCTCCTCCATCGCTCCCACACGAACCGGAGTCAGACCCGGTTCCGCCGGGCGTTCGTCGGACACTACTGCAACGCGCGGTCCTGGGTGCCCTGGAATCACGGGATGCCGTTCGAGGGGCCGTCCGCCAACTACCTGCACATCCTGGCGCGCGGCAACACCCACCTGCCGTACGCAAAGCCGAAGTTCGGCACCCCCTGCGCGGCCCTCAACCCGCGTCCCGTCACGGCCGGCACTCCTCCTCCGATGATGATGGGGAACGGGAAGAAGATGACGGCAGTGACCCCACGTGCGTGATCACCGTTCTACGATGAACGAGAGCGATGCCGCTGCCCGACCGTCGAGCGTCAGTCCGAGGCCCGGCCCGGCCGGCACCGGGAGTTGATCGCCGTGCGGCACCAGCGTGTCTCCGGACAGGCGGTCGGTCAGGAACTGCGGCCCGTTCAGCGCGCACGGCCGGTCGATGCCCGCCCACGCGAACAGATGCGCAGCGGCGGCGAGAGAGAGATCAGGGTCGGTCAGCCCGGAGCCGAGCACCAGTAGACCGCGTTCCTGGAGGAGCCGGACGATCTGAGAGGATGGCCGCAGGCCCGCATTCCGGGCCGGTTTCATGGCGATGCCGTCGAGCATGTCCAGCGCGATGAACTCGGCAGTCTCGACGGAGGAGAGGATGCCTTCATCCATCAGGATGGGCAACGCGCCAAGTCGCCGCAGCGCCCGGTAGCCTCGGATGCGCGCGGGCGGCAAGGGGGATTCCAGGACATCCACGCCCGCGTCGGCGAGCTTCGGGGCGATGGCGAAGGCGGTGTCGGGCGTGTACCCGGTGTTCGCGTCCGCCCACAGGAAGCCGTCAGGCGCGAACGCGCGAACCTTCCGGGCGAGTTCCAGGTCGTACTCGGGCATCTGCGGCGGCCCGACTTTGATGTTGAAATGGTGATACCCGCGGCCGCGGCCTTGCTCGAGCTGTTCCTCGACGATCTCCATGTCGGGAGAGGCCACCGTCCAACTGAGCGTGAGCGTGTCACGCTGCACGCCACCGAGCAGCGCGGACACCGGTCGGTTGAGCCGCTTGCCGGCTAAGTCGTAGCAGGCCAGGTCGACCGCCGCCTTGCACAGCGGCTGGCCGACCGAGAACGCCGGCCGGATGGCGTGATGCAGCCGGTCGTGGATGTCGTTGACGTCCACCGGATCGGCGCCGAGAATCGCGTCGGCCAGGTAGCCGGTCAGCGTCGTCTCGACCGTCTCCACCGTCTCGTACGTCCAGGCCGGCACGGGCACCGCCTGTCCCCAGCCCTCGACTCCATCCTCATCCGTCAGGCGGAGGAGGACGGAGGGCCGGCGGACGCGCCCATCCGGGCCGGGCTTGAAGAATTTGAAGTGACCCACAACATCGTAATCGAACCGCCCGACCTCGACCCTGACGATGCGGCTCATGGAGACGGCCTCCAATAAGACGAGTTGTCCCGTCACTCGTCACTTGTCACTCGTCACCGATTAGCCCCGCGACGGCTCCGGCATCGTCTCTCTCGCCTTCCGTGAGAGTTCCGCGATATGACCGTCGTTCGCCATCACCTGTTCGAGATGCCGCATCCGCTCCGGGTCGGCGGTACGAATCATCACCTCGCTATAAGCCCGATCCACCCAGAATCGTGCGAACCCGTTCAGATAATTGCGGAGGGTCGGCAGCAGGGCCTCCGGGTACCGCTGGCAGAGGTTGATCGTGAACATCCGCCGTCTCGGATTTCCGCCGAACGCCGCATGCTTGGTGTTGTGGTTGAAGCAGACGACATCACCAGGCCGCGTCTCTAACGCCATCGCCGGTACCTCGCGGCCGTGGATGCCCCACAGGTCTTCACTCTTTCTGATGTGCTCCTGCAGCGAATTGGCGTACCGGTCGACGATGATATGGCTCCCCGGAATGACCCGGAGGCAGCCGGTGTCGCGGGTCAGCGGGTCCAGATAGAGCGCGATCTTGATGTGCAGCATCTCCGGGTGCCAGCCGTCAGAATGCCACCCCGTATCCCCCGCGTAGTAGTTCCCGTCGCTCCCCATGTAGTTGAAGTCCTCGCCTAACAGGCTGGTCGCCATCCCGGCGATGCGGGGGTCGTCCAGCAACGAACAGAGTTTCTCGCGCTGGTCGATGAACGGGACGATGCAGGAACGGGCTTTGCCATCATGGGGCTTCCCGTAGTGTCCGCCGCCCCGGCTGGCCCACACGGCCTCGAATTCGTCGATGATTTCATCGATGCGGTCGGCCAGCAGGCCGGGGAAACCCAAATAGCCGAACGTGCGGAAGAACGCGAGTTGCTGGTCGGTGAGCGGGACTGGAGTCATCGTGAGCGATCTCCTGGCTGGAGGGTATGAGCGCGCATGGCACCATGTGGTCTTGGCTGATTGAAGCGGCTGAAAGCCCGAACATCTGCGGGGAATATAGAGCCAGAGAGAGGATTGTCAAGGGTTTCAATAGACAGGGGGAGACTGTATAATTTTTACTCGCCTCCGTTGTGTAATTTTTACTCACTGTCCCGGCCAGACGAGGTCTTCGCCCCCACCTCCCCCGCCTGATCCTGCCTCCCGGCCCTGGATGGCCGCGCTTCCCAGTTCCATTCGAAGTGTCTCTGCTTCCGTCACATCCGCCATCGCGCAGAGAGAACAAGAACCCGCGCCGAGCAGAAAAAGATCACCCGGCGGCGCTCTGGCATGAGAAATGCTGGAGAACAGGATCGTGTGTTCCAATAAAAGACAATTTTGTCCTTAATTAGAAGGAGGCGGTATGATCGACCCCGAACTCGCCAAGATCGAACACACCCTGCGCGAAATGCCGTTTCCCTCACGGTTCGCGGTGGAGATTTGCGCCGACTGCAACCTGGCGTGCACGATGTGTCACCATCCCTTTATGCGTCGACCGAAGGGGACGATGTCGTTTGAGCTGTGGCAGCAATGCGCCGATGAGATCGCCACGATCTCGCCCCACACCCAGTGCTGGTTCTCGTTCTGCGGCGAACCCCTCCTCGAGCCCGACTTGCTGCTCCGGATCCTGGCTTACGGGAAGTCAGTCGGCCTCCGCTCGCTGAACGTCAACACCAACGGCATGTTGCTCACCCCCGACCTCGTCGACCCCCTGCTGGACTCCGGGGTTGATCTCGTCGTCTTCGGGGTGGATGGGTTCTCACGCGAGACGTATGAAGCCATCCGCGTCGGCGGCACGCGCGAGGTGTTATACGCCAATATCGAACGTTTCTTGGCCGCGCGGCATGCCCGCCGCACCGGCCCTGAGGTGCAGGTGCAGTTCATCGAGATGGACGAGAACGAGGTCGAGGTCGAGGCGTTTACGGCGTACTGGCTGGAGCGGGGCGCGACGCTGAAGGTGCGGAACAAGCTCAGTTGGGGCGGGATGTTCGAGACCTCCCTGACCATCCCGAAGGAACATCGTATCCCGTGCCCCTGGGCGCTCACGATGATGCATGTCTTCTGGGACGGGCGGGTGCCCCGGTGTCCCGGGGACACGGAAGGAGCAGAGGGGGTGGGGAATGCGTGGGACGAGCCGTTAACCGTGCTGTGGGGACGGCTCGGGACATACCGGGAGAAGCACTTACAGCGCCGCTTCGACGAACTGCCCGACCGGTGCCAGACTTGCAAAGACTGGATGACCGGAGCGGCCAAGCGAATCCGTCCTGCGGAACTGGCCGTGCCAGCGCGGGAGGGGAAGACGGATGGACCGAATGGGAGGTGACTCGATGGCTATCCTGTACCTCTGTGGGGCCGGGAACCCTGAAGCGGTCCGGCTCGCCCTCAGAATCAACCAGCATCAGGCCCGCTGGGAGGACATCATCCTGCTGGATGATGATGCGGCCAAGCATGGACAATCGATACTGGGAGTGACGATCGCAGGCCGATTTGCGATGCTGGAACAGGCCGAAGCGGGATCGGCGGAAGTCGCCAACCTGGTCGCACGGACGACGGCGAAGCGGTGGTCGGCGCGTCTGAAGATTGAAGAGTACAAACTCCCGTTTGCTCCCCTAATCCATCCGACGGTCGATCTGATGGGCGCGGAGGTCGGGAGGGACGCGATCGTCTATCAGCATGCCACCGTTGGGGCCCAGGCGTCGGTGGGCGAGGCGTCGGTCGTCTTCATGGGCGCGGTCGTCGGGCATGAGAGCCGGGTGGCCCGTTGCTGCATCGTCGCCTCAAACGCCGTGATCAACGCCCGGGTGCAGGTTGGGGAAGGGGCGTACGTCGGCACGAACGCGACGATTCTGCCCGACGTGACCGTCGGGCCCTGGGCGACGATCGCGGCGGGGTCTGTGGTCATGCGAGACGTCCCAGCCGGGGCGACCGTCATGGGGATACCGGCGAAGGTTCTGATGAAACTCAACGATAAACCCACGCTGCGCAGTTTTCTCACATCCACAACCGGGGGAGAGACGAATGGAGCGCCACGAACGCCTCACGCAGGCAGTCTACAACGCGATCGATGAGGTCAATGAGAGGCTGGAGCCGGACGAGGCCCTCGACCGATCACCGGATACCGTGCTCATCGGCGAGCACGGCACGCTCGATTCGGCCGGGTTCGTCACGTTTATCGCCGCTGTCGAGGAGCAGGTCGAGCGGACCTTCAGGATCACGATCAACGTCATCGACGTCGTCACGGCTGGCGAACCCGGCCAGTGGACGGTGGCGATGTTGACGGCGCGCCTCGCCGACCTGGTCGATGGCGCCGAGCCTCGGTAGAGGAGCCGTCGCATGGATGAGTACGCGTTCTTCGGCCCGGCGGCGCGGTTTCATCATATCGGGTTGGCGATGCAATCGATCCGGGCGGTGAATCCGTCCTGCGAAGTCGTCGTCAACAAAACGCAGGGCGTCTCGATGGCGTTCATCCGGGTCAACGGGGTCACGGTCGAGCTCCTCGAACCGTTCGGGGACGATTCACCGATTGCCAGAAGCGTGCGCGACGGGGTGAAGTTGCTGCACCTCTGCTACGAGGTGCCGGACCTCGACGCGGCACTCAGGTCGTGTCAGCCGGCCGGGTTTCATCGGGTGTCACGCCCGGTGAGGGTTCCGGAGTTCGAGAACCGCCGCATCGTCTGGGTCTTTAGCAAGCACTATGGGTTAATCGAGCTCGTGGAACGAGACGGTGACGGGGTCGGCGGCGGCGAGTAGGACTACTACCCCACCCACAGCGCGCGGGCCAGGTACCGCTGGATGTCCTCCGGGGGCAATTGACGACCTATAAGAAGTGGGTTCGTCGCGGCTGGTTTCCGAAAGCCAGGAAAGAACCACAGAATGGCTATCGTGTCTTCAATGAAAAAGTGCATAGGAGAGAGAGGAGGAATCGATCGGGAGAAGCCAATACAGAGAGCGACTGACGACCTCGACTGCCCGACTCGTTTCTACTGCACCTGGAAAGTCTGTCCGACAGGCTGGAATTCCGCCGTTTCTTCCCGTTGCAACTTCCGTCTGATCTCTTCGAAGCGGTTGATCGCTGCTCTTGAATACAGCCGTTCCCCGCATCGGAGACAGACATCAGCCATCACCCTGATGACAGCCGTATGCTTGCCTCCATGCAGCAGTTTTTCAACCTGCTTCTCAACCATCTCCCCGCCACAAAGCGGACACTGTTTAAAGGGCATCATCATCTCGTCTCCTTATACGCCAGTTGATCCATCGACTGGGATCAGGACGGTACACCGTGATCAGCACTGCCCATTGATTCTGGCGATTATACGCCCACACACTGTGAATCGGTTCATCTGTAGAGGCTGGTCCGTAGATCAGACAGCTCGGATAGGGATGATCCGTTGGATAGTCCTCGATAATTTCACCATGCTGCACGGAATAGAAGATCTCATTCAATGTCAGTTGATCAGCCTGCGCTTCCTCGTCTGCATGATCGGTAATGCGTATACGATCAGCGTGAATCGCGTTGATGATATCAGCCAGGTCCATGCGATCTGTCCTCAGCCCATTGCTCGCTGAGTAGGATTGTTGCACTATCGGTCAACGCAATAGATGCTCTCCTGAAGAGCAGTATAAATCGAAAATCATCAATACGCAACCCATTCTTCACCCCACCCACATCTGCCGGTCGAGCGTGCGGTACTGAATCGCCTCGCTCACGTGCTCCATCCGGATCGCCTCCGCACCGGCCAGGTCCGCGGTACGGGACGGCGGGGACGTCGATGTGGAGGTCGATCCGGTCGAGGAGCGGGCCGGAGACGCGGGCCAGGTAGCGCTGGATGGTCGCCGGGGGGCAGTGGCAGTCATGGTGCGGGTCGCCGAAGTAGCCGCACGGGCACGGGTTCATCGCGGCCACCAGCGTGAAGCGGGCGGGGTAGATCCCTACTCTTTGCGCATGACTAAAATTCGTTCAAATTTTGTTGTTCGAGTCCGTCGCCGTGAGCGGCGTTCATCAGGGATGCGATCATCGTAGATGGTGTCTACGACAAACCGATGCTGCGTTACATCAACAGCCAGATCAGCCAGTATCTCTGCTGTGCGCCGCGTTGCACCATCTCGTTCCACGTCGCCCAACACGAGGATGCAATACCCACCGGGCTTGAGAACACGCTCCATCTCTTGCAGGCACACGGACATTTGGGGGATGTAGGCTTTACTATTCGCCGTTAAGGAGGTATCAAGTTCCTTCCAGTCTTGGCATCCCAGAAACCATAGCCGTAGCCGATTGTCGCGAGCATAGTCCAATGCTCCAAAATAAGGAGGACTGGAAATAATCGCATCAACTGTTTCATCGTCGATAGACAACTTCATCGAATTTGTTTGCCACACACGATACTGGCGCTGCTCCCAGTTGTCTCGCAGCATAGAGCGACGATACGCTCGTTTGACCTTTGCCAGCAACCGCGAGCGTAGATCACGATACGCATACATCTTCGGGAATTTATCAGGTGGATATTTGGCCTTACGCAGATAGGGCACAAGATGACTGGCTGGATAAGAAAGAAAGCCGGGACGCACGTGGTGCAAGATTCCAAGCATACAAGCGGTTAAGAAATGATCTCCCTGTTGTCGCAGTATTCGAAAAGCAGCCAGGGCTTCGCATAACGTATCGGGATGAAAGAATTCGCACACCCATTCGGGAACGGCTGTCAAATCTACCGATGCCGCTTCTCGCTCAACGACATCAAGGAGCGTTTTTGCTCTATGGATAGCCGCTTCTTCACTCTCGGGTGCTTCCAACTTTCCCCGTGTGAGCACATACGCATAGGGACTGAGGTCATTCGCCCAGGCGTGCCGTCCAGCCAACGCAGCTTCCAAAGGGACAACCCCGGAGCCAGAGAATGGGTCCAACACGACATCATCGGGCTTCGAATACAGACTAATCAGTACCCGTGCCATCCCTGATTTCATTTTTCCCACGTAAGGGGATAATTGTTGCAGAGTACTTTCCCTGCCGTTAAACGAGCCGTGCCATAACCGGGCATCCAGCCGCGTGATGATCTCAGTCTCATCAAACAGATAGAGTTGGGGTTCTTTCATGCTTTCAGACACAAACTTCACCCCTATAGTCGCCAAGAGTGGGAGAGGCTTTCATCAACCATTTCTCCTTGATGCCAGACTTGAACTGCTCTTTGGAGCCGTCTGTTGGGAAGCTGAACGACTTTCACATGAACGTCCCAAATGTGTTTCTCTCGTTCAGGAGCCGACACCCCGAAGAGCTCCAGAATGAGACCGGGGAGTTTCAATGTCTTCAATGTATGAATGGGAGGTTCAGGATCATCAACCGAAGGAATGCGTTGCGGAAACAAGAAGACGTCGGGGGCTGTCTGAAGTCCAATGTGATCCTCTCGACCAGGGTATTTAGGGCATGGTCGTGTACGGGTTCCACAGAGGATGTCCTTGAAGAACAAGATATCTACTAACTTGCGCCGTCTGACCAATTCATTCGTCAGACGGTTGATGATCGAGTGAGCACCATGCGCTGGCTGGTTGACGATCGCGCCATCGAGATGACACCACACAGCAAATTCTTTCGCCCATAGAGGGCGTTCAGAAATATTGATGCTGTTGCCTTCACCTCCCTTGACTTCAAGGGCAACAAAATAATCAGGATCGCGTTCCAGGCAAACGGTGAAATCATACCGGCCGCTGCTACTACTTTGTTTGTACTCAGCGATACGGGCACGTTGTAGCAAATTCTCCAGAACGTCCTTCACC
>JACQVL010000262.1 GCA_016209865.1 Candidatus Latescibacterota bacterium
CCGCTTTGTTGATCGACACGTACGCGTGTCCCCCGATGCGGGTCTGGAGGAGGGCGTCGAGGTGAGCGGTCGTGCGCTCCAGGTCTTCCTTCGCGCGGCCGATCGTGCCGCTGCGGTAGATCGGCCAGGTGAGGTCAGGGCCGAGGTAGGAGAACGACACGACCCGTGCCCCCTCTGCCAGCGCATCCGCGTCTAACAACGCTTCCGTCCACCGCCGCAGATCGTCTCCGCCCATCACCGCCACCGTTCCCGTGATGTCGTCGTCAGTCGCCGGGGGAATCGTGATGTCCGTGACGGTCTCGGTGTTCAGGTCGATCGTCTTGCTCGTGTAGGGAGCGCCGATCGGTCGCAGGGCCGAGGTCGAGACCGCGCCCGTCTGCGGGTCGGTCCGGCGGGGCGCGGCGACGCTGTAGATGACGACGTCAGCCTGTCCCATCACGGCCTTCAGCCGGAGGATCGTGTCCCGCTTGACCGCGTCGGAGAAGGCATCCCCGTTCAGGTTGAGGGACTGGTGTCCATCCTGTCGTGCCCGCTGGTGGAGGGCGGCGGTGTTGTAGTACCCGGCGGTGCCGGTCTTCGTCCCTTCGCCCGGGCGTTCGTAGAAGACGCCGAACGTCTCCGCGCCGTACAGCCAGGTGGCCGCGACCCGCGCCGCCAGCCCGTAGCCGGTCGACGCGCCGACGACGAGTACCCGGTAGCGTTCTGGGACCGCGCCCCGTTGCGCGCGTGTCACGTCGATCTGCTGTTCCACGTTCCGTGCGCAGCCGACCGTGTGAGCGGTCGTGCAGATAAACCCACGAATGCGAGGAGACACCACGATGAGTGCCATGCAAACGCTCCTTCGCTGTGTATGCGACGAGGACTAAGGAGGCGACGTGCCGTTCGGTGAACTGGCCGCCCTCGGCTGTGCGGTCTTCTGGTCGTCGTCGAACGTGGTGATGAAATCCCAGATTCGACGCATCGACGTCATCCCGATCAACGCGCTCCGGTACATGTTCAGCTTCATCTTCTACGCGGTACTGCTCTGGGTGACCCACCGATGGGGACTCGTGATCAGTTTCCCTCGTCCCGCCCTGGCCTACCTGATGCTCTCGATGGCGATCGGTCTCGTCACCGGGGATACCCTCCACTTGAAAGCGATCGAGCTGTTAGGCGTATCACGGGCGACCCCCATCGCCAACGTTTATCCGTTGTTCGCTCTCCTGCTGGCGGTCGTCTTTCTCGGTGAGCCGATCACCCTGTCGATCGTGCTGGGCGCGATGGCGATCACCGCCAGTCTGTACCTGATCGTCGCCCCACGTCCACACGAGCCACGCGATGATCCCGCCGAATCGGCCATTCGCAAGAAAGGGACGCTGATCGCCTTGACGGCGGCGATCTGCTGGGCGTGTTCGACGATCCTCCTCAAACTCGGCCTGCAAGACGTGGATGTCCTCGTCGCCAGCGGCATCCGGATCACCGCCGCCGGGGTGCCCTTAGTGCTGCTGGCTTACGTGCGCAAGGGGGTGACCTGGTTCAAGCGGGAACGACGCCAGGGGCTGGGGATGATCCTCCTCGCCAGCCTGAGCGGGCCGTGCGTCGGCAGTCTGCTGTTCATGGTCGCCGTGCAGTACGCCGGAGCGGGCAAAGCCGCGGTGCTGACGGCCACCGCGCCGCTGTATGCCGCGCTGTTTTCCCTGGTCTTCTTGGGGGAGAAACTGACCGTCAGGCTCATCGCCGGGATCGTCCTGTCCATCCTCGGCCTGTGGCTCATTCTGTGAGACCGGCTACAACGGAACGGGCGTCCGCTGCCGCCGGGTGAACGACATCGCGTCCGTATACTCGCACGCGCGGGCTAATTCCGCCACGCTGTCGAAATCCTTCCCGATGTCCTCCGCGTAATGCGCGTCAGACGCGGTCGTGATGGCGATGCCACGACGGGCGAACGCCTCGAGGAGCGGGCGCTCCGGGTAGAGCCGGCCGACCGGCTTGCGCAGACCGGCGGAACTGATCTCGACGCAGAGGCCGGGCTGGCAGGCGACCAACTCCGCCAGTTCCTCGTAAAGAGCCGTCATGTCCATCGTCGGCAGGTAGCCGAACACCTTGATCAGGTCGGGATGGGACATCGAGTTGAAGCAGCCGGTCTGCACCGCCTGGCCGAGCAGCCTGAAATACTCCCGGTAGACGTCGTTGACATCCCGGCGGTCCCATTCCGGCTTGTGCTCCGTGAGGTCGAACCCCCATTCTCCGATCCAGTGGACGGAGCCGAGGACGAAATCCCACGGATAGCCGTTCACGACCCGTTCGATGGCCGGTTCCTTCCCTTCCATGTAGTCCATCTCGATCCCGACCTTCACCGGGAGTCCCTGACGCTGCGCGTCGAGCAGGAGATTCACGTACACATCCATGTCATAGAAACACTTATCCCGCGCCCACGGCCTGTCCACGATGTCACTCGCCTGGGTGAAATGGTACACATGCTCGGTGATGGCGATCTCGCTGACCCCTCGCGCCGTGGCGACCTCGACGAATCGCCGGATGGTGTCGAGCGGGTCTGACCCCTCAGGCCGGGTGTCGGGCGTCCGCCCGAACGGGTAGTAATTCTCCACGTGCATGTGATAGTCGAGCATGAAGGGTTCCTTAGTGGTCGGTGGTCAGTGGTCGGTTAAATCAGTGACGAGTGACCAGTGACGAGTAAAACAACCTCTTCTGAAGGAATGATATACATCCCGCTCCCGAAAATCAAACGAAATCTCATCAGCCGCGTCCGGCTTGACAGTCTGCCAACCCGTCTCTATATTGAAATCGCCGTCTTGGTCGTCCTCTATCCCTTCATGGCCGGAGAATGATCGGTGCCCCACGTGATCGTTGATGGACCGTGTTCCGTCGAACAGTATTATACGACATTCCGTCCGACTGGCTATCAGGATCGAGGGATCGTCTTCAAAACGACGGAGTGTTTTCTTAATTCCAGACGGACGGAAGCGCTAGTCGACAGCGTGGTCGTGGAAGGCGGGCGACCTCAGCAGTTCTTCATCTGGCTGATCCAACGGGATGGCGGGGTGATGATCCGGCTGCTCCCGGCCACGGACCCGGAGAAGACGGAGGGGATCAAGCGGCTGATCGTGCACGTGGCCGCCGCCATTAAGGCTCAGCATCCCGATTGCCGGTACGGAAACACGAACCTGCAAGGGTATGTGAGTGGCTGACCTGATGATCCAGATCAGCGCCCTGGACGGTCCGTTCGACTGGGTCGCCCTGTTCGGGAACGCGAGTCCGGTCGAGGTCGAGATCGGGTGCGGGAAGGGCCGGTTCCTGATCGCCTCCGCCATGCAGTATCCGGACGTGAACTATGTCGGGATCGAGCGAGCCGTCCGGTATTTCCGCATCGTCAAGGAACGGGTCGCCAGACGCGCCCTGACGAACGTCCGGCTGCTCTGTGACGATGCCGGGTATTTCGTCCGGAAGTTCATTCCCGATGGGTCGATCGGGGCGTATCACGTCTACTTCCCGGACCCCTGGCCGAAGAAGCGGCATCGCAAGCGCCGGCTGTTCCAGGGAGACTTTCCCGCCCATCTTGCGCGGACCCTCTGCGCGGAGGGGACGATCGATCTCGCCACGGATTATGAGGAATATTTCAGCGAGATCGTCAGTCTGCTCGATGCCTGTCCCGGCCTACGTCGCATGTCCGGCCTGCCCGACCGGGTCCGTCTGCTGGGAACCGGCGTGACGAACTTTGAGGTTAAGTATACAGCAGAAGGCCGTTTGATCTACCGGGCGGCGTTCCGGAAGACCGATGATGGATTCCCGCTTGCGCAGGAATGACGACCGTTCTTCTCGTCACTCGTCACTGGTCACTCGTCACTGATTCTTACCGACCACCGATCACCGACCACCGTACGATGACTCCTCGTATCATCCTATACTCTGGCAAAGGCGGCGTCGGGAAGACGACGATCGCGGCGGCGACCGGCCTCCGGTGCGCGGACCTCGGCTATCGGACGCTCATCCTGTCGCTCGACATCGCCCATAGCCTGGCCGACTCGTTCGACCTCGACGTCGGACTGCACGAGAAGAACCGTGGCCAGCCGGTGGCTGTCGGGGAACGGCTGTGGATCCAGGAGATCGACGTCCAGGAGGACGTGGAACGGTACTGGGGGGATGTATACAAATACCTCGCCCTCCTGCTCAATACCACCGGCTTAGACGAGATCATCGCCGCTGAGCTGGCGATCATCCCGGGGATGGAGGACGTTATCTGTCTGCTCTACATCAACCAGTACCTGACCGAACGCACCTACGACGTGCTCATCCTGGACTGCGCACCGACCGGGGAGTCGTTACGGTTTATCAGCATGCCCTCCACCCTCGAATGGTACATGGATAAACTCTTTCAACTGGAGCGCAACCTGGCCCGTGTGGTCCGGCCGATCGCGCGGGCGGTCACGAACGTCCCCCTGCCGGACGACAGTTACTTCCAGGCGCTCGCCGGCCTCTTCACGAAGCTCGAAGGGGTGGATACGGTCTTGTTAGATAAAGAACGGACGTCTGTCCGGCTGGTGACGAACGCGGAGAAGATGGTGCTGCGGGAGACGCAGCGGGCGTTCATGTATTTCTGCCTGTACGGGATGGCGGTCGATTCGGTCATCGTCAACCGGCTCATTCCGGCCGGCGAGGGCGGGGAGTATTTCCAGAAGTGGATCACGACGCAGGAGCGCTACCTGGCTCAACTCGAACAGTATTTCGATCCCGTGCCGATCGCCCGCGTGCAGATGTTCGATGACGAGATCATCGGGCTGGAGCGACTGCGACGGCTGTCGGAACAGCTCTACGGGACGGACGACCCGAGCCGGGTGTTCTACAGCGAGCGCCCGTACGAGTTCACGAAGACGGACGGCCAGTACGTGCTCTCCCTCAAACTCCCGTTTGTCACGAAAGAGCACGTCGATCTGTTCAAGGAAGAAGGCCAGCTCATCATCCGGATCGGCAGTTTCAAACGCCATGTCTTCCTGCCCCGTGCGGTCAGCCGTCACACCCCACGGGACGCACGGTTCGAGGGAGATCGGTTGTGTATCACGTTTGAACGATGAAGGAGGTGACGACGATGGCTGAGAAGACCGAGACCACAACGAAGGAGACCGAACAGGCTGAAACCAGCCAGGAGTCGTGCGAGCGGCTCTTCACCCTCTCACAACTGCGCAAGCTGCTCCCGCCGGACGAGACGCTCGTCGAGTTCGAGCGGCACATTATCCGGTCCCAGATCGAACTCCTGAGGGGGGTTCGGACGCTCGTGGACAGCTACGTGTCCCGGCTGGAACGCCGGGAGAAGCAGGAACAGCCGAAGCGGGTGAGCAAGATCGAGATCAAGGAATAGAGAAAGCAAGGACAAAGGACGAAAGGGCCAAAAAGAACTTTTCGTACTTCGTCCTTCGCTTTTCGTCCTTATTTCACGTCCGCACGTACTTCTGCAACACGCACCAATCGGCGGGGGCCCGGCCGCCGGGATAGGACACCGCCACCTCGCCCACGTACAGGTCGCCCCGCGAATCACACGCAATCCCGTGCGGGCTGAAGTATTGGCCTGCGCCCAACGGGTCGTGCTCCCCCCATTCGGCGAGAACTTTCCCGGTCGCATCGCGCACCGTGATCCGCGCGGACGGCCGGCTGAGGTCCGGTTCGCCCATAAACACCCCGCCGACCTCGGCGACGTACAGATGTCCTTCGGCATCGAGGCACACATCGCACGGCCATCGCACGTCGCGCCACAGGACGATCAACTCACCCTGTGGGCTGAAGACCTGGATGCGGCAGTTCTGACGGTCACACACGTAGACCAGGCTGTGGCTGTCCACGCAGACATCGTGCGGGGTGACGAACTGGCCGGGACGATCGCCGGGCTCTCCCCACGACAGGACGAGCTGCCCGTCTGGCGTGAACCGGTGAATCCGGGCGTTGCCGTACCCGTCCGACACGTACAGGTCCCCGCCGGGCGCGACCGCCAACGCGGTCGGGTAATTGAACGGCGGGCCGGAGCGGATCACCGACTCTGTCGTGGCGCCGTCATAGCCGGTGTCGGACGGATGATCGGCCGTCTGGATCGTCATCAGCAGCCGGCCGTCGGTCGTGAACTTGTGGACCGCGTGGCCGCAGTCATCCACGCAGTAGACCGCGTCATCAGGACTGATAAACAGGCCGTGCGGTCGTTTGAAGAACCCTTTGCCCCATGATCCTAAGAATCGACCCTCACGGTCGAAGACGGTCAGCGGATGCTCGCTCCGGCTGAACACATAGACCCGGTCCCGCGAATCTACCCCGACACCTGCGACCTCCACGAACGTCCAGCCGGCGGGGAGCTCTCCCCATCCTTTCGCTTCTTCGTAGATGAATGCACCCGATCCAACTCTTCGTGTGTGTGGCATGTGCGCTCCTGTTGTGCAATTTGGCCTCTTTACAACTCGAACCAACGCTGCAAAACGGATTTGAGATGGACGAACGCAGGATCAGTGCAACGTTCAACACTCTCGTGTTCCAGGTCATCTCGTGATAGGTGATCTTGCCCACACCCTTCACGGTCGCACATCACCAGGGCGTGGGCATATCGGTTGACGAAGGGTCGGAGGAAATCATGTCCTGCTAACACGCATCCAGGGTCACGAGCGGGATGTATAAAGATGTCATACGTGAATTGACGGATATCAAGCGCTTGGGATCGGGAGAACAAACCTTTGACCGCAAACTCCATATTTTTATCGGAGACAAGCACAACGAGATCTTTCTCAAAGTCGTCGTCTTTCATCCCAAGACGCCCCCGGCAAAAAGCACTCCCAAATTTGTCTCGCCGCGCCAGTCCTTGAGGGCTGGGTGTTCACTCCCTACCACGATGTCTGTCGCTCCATCCAGGGTTTTTGCGAAGCACAACACCTGATTCGCCTCAGCCACACTCAGAATCACTGGAGAATGAGTGGCTAAGAGGATTTGTGCATGATAGACAGATGAGAGAGACTGAAACATCGTTTCCACGGCTCGTGGATGAATGCCGTTCTCGGGCTCTTCGATGAGGTAGACACCCTGAAAATCTGACAAATAGGCTGGGAGTGTCAATGCCAGGAGACGGAGGGTCCCATCTGAGACGACCCAGGAGGGAATCTCCCATCCTCCTTGATACCGGATGACCAGATACCGGTGTCGATCATCCGGTCGCTCGATCGTTCGGATATCTTCGATGTCAGGAAGAGCAGTCTGCACATGTGCGATCCACTCACGAAAGCGATCAGGAGCCTTTTTCTGGAGATTATCCAACACCCACGGTAGGTTGGAACCATCCGGTCTGAATCCTCGCCCCTGTCCCGGTGGGCTGGCTTTCCGGATGAGCGCGCTATTCAGGACGAACTGTTGTACCCCTTCGGTCAGCAGTCCTTTTAACCAGGTGGTGACTGGAAACTTAGACTCATCTTCGGGGAGGTTGCCCAGTGCAGATTTACGAGGACCGAGTTTGAACGCGGATGCCCAGCCCTTGCCTGGGAGGTGATACGCTTCAGAATAGTAGTTATCATTGCCGCCGGGAACCTTATGGACAACCGTGCGTAGTCCCCTGGCATTTTTGCGAGTCAGGATGGTATTCACCTGATCGATTGGCATAGGAAACATGACACGTTGGATAGGGGACTGTGATTTCGCTCTCTTGAGCAAAGCTTTTTCAGCGAGAATACTGATCTCATCCGTTCCAGGAGCGAGTCCGATAGCGACTTCGTAGCGAATCGTATCATAGTGATGTTCTGTTAACAGCTTCCGACGATCCTCAGGGATCTGCGCTTCGATCGCAAGTTCAAACTTCCGTCCTGCCCGTTTCCAGACCAGATCTTGGAAATTGTGAGTCCGTTCACTCACTGCAACTTCAAGCCCATCGGATACTAACCTCCCAAGAAACGCCACGACATCCAAGAACGTCGTCTTCCCGCTGGCGTTGGGCCCCACAAGGACATGAAACGGTTCCAAAGGCTGGCGAATATAGTGAAAACACGGAAGTTCAACGTTTCAATCTGCGCAATCATGGTTCATTCCCTTCCTTCGGACAATATCCATGAATTCCATAAGCCACAGGTTCCAATTCATCAGTTTCCTCTCTGGAATCCAAGTCATCTGACTGCTGTCACGTTACCCCGAACTCGGCCAGACCTCCGGGTTGACGAGATGCGGCGGCCGTTCGCCGCGCAGCACCTGTAGGGCTTGCGTGATCGCCGTCCGCCATATCCGGTCTTTGCTCGCGCCCGTCACCCCCGCGATGTGCGGGGTGGCGACGACGTCGTCGCGGTGCAGAAGCGGGTGATCCGGGGGTGGAGGTTCCGGGTCGAACACATCCAGCCCGGCCCCTCGCAGATGACCCCGTTCGAGCGCGTCGAGCAACGCCGTCTCATCGACCAGCCCGCCTCGTGCGGTGTTGATGAGGATCGCGCCAGGCTTCATCCGGGCCAATCGTTCCGCATCGATCAGACGACGGGTCTCGGCCGTGAGCGGGAGGTGGAGGGACACCACATCCGCCGCGCGTAAGACCTCTTCGAGGGTGGGCGCGAGGTCGATGCCGAGTTCCATCCCTCGATCAGCAGACACATACGGGTCGTACGCCATGACGGTCATCCCCAGCGCCCGGCCGATCGTGGCGACGTGCCCACCGATCCGGCCGACGCCGATCAGGCCGAGCCGCAGGCCATGTACTTCCAGTCCGTGGTGCTCGTTGAAATAATCCCTCGTCCCGCCACGCCGGAGTAGCCCTTCGATGCGCTTGATCTGTTTGGCCACGGCGAGCATCAGGGTGACGGCGTGCTCCGCCGCCGAGATCGTCGGGCCGTCGGGGGCGTTGCATACCGCGATCCTGCGCGCCGTGGCGTCGGGGATGGAGATGTTGTCGACGCCGATGCCCGTGCGGGAGATGACCCGCAGGCCGGGCGCCTGATCCATCAACGCCCCGTCGTACCGGATGCGGGCTGAGGCGATGATCGCCTGGGCGTCTGGCAGGGCGATCAGCGGGGTGTCGGGCGTGGCGCTGGCCGGGCCGAGGGCGACGGCGACCCCGTCGAGCAGCGGGACGTACTGAGGGGACAACGCCCGTTCGAACCAGATGCGGAACATGAAACCTCCTCCCTCCTCTCCCTTCCCCACCGGGCAGGTGGGCAATGGGCAGTGGGCAATCGAAGCCGTTCCCTCGTCTACTGCCCATCTGCCTGGCGGGGTCGGGTGGCTGTGCGGGGACTGCCTACTGCCCGGTGGAGCGGGGAGCGGTGGGGCTCATCACACTGTCTGCAACGCCGCCTCGATGTCCGCCAGAATGTCCTCCACCCCTTCGATGCCGATGGACATCCGCACTAAGCCGTCCCCGATGCCGATCCGCTGGCGCTGCTCCGGCGCGAGGCTGCGATGGGAGGAGGTGGCGGGATGGAGGACGAGGGTTTCCACGTCGCCCAGGGTGGTGGCGGCCTGGCACAGCCGCAAGCCGTTGATGAACCGCCAGGCCGTCTCCATCGTCCCATCGCCGAGGTCGAACGCGACCACTCCCCCGAACCCGGCGCCCCCGAACAGGCGGACGGCCCGGTCGTGGTCGGGGTGGCTCGACAGGCCGGGATAATCGACCCGTGTCACCTTCGGGTGAGCCTCCAAAAACCGGGCGACGGTCATCGCGTTCTCGCAGTGCTGCCGCATCCGCAATGGGAACGTCTTGATGCCCCGGAGGAGCAGCCACGCCTCGAACGGGCTGAGCACCCCGCCCAAGTTGCGTCGGAGTTTGTCCACCCGGTCGTGGAACGCCGGAGCGACGGCCACCCCGCAGGTGATGTCCCCGTGCCCGCCTAAGTACTTCGTCCCGCTGTGCACCACACAGTCCACCCCCCACTCCAGCGGGCGGGCCAGGTAGGGAGTGGCGAACGTGTGGTCGATGACCACCCGCGCGCCGTAGCGATGGGAGAGTTCGACGATGCGGGGGACGTCGATCACCCGGAGCAACGGGTTGGACATCGTCTCGATGTACGTTGCGGCGACCGCCCCCTTCGCCAGCGTCGCCTCGACCTGATCGAGGTGGTCCGCTTCGACGAACACCGTCTCCACGCCCAGGCCGGCGAGGTCGTTGACGAGCAGGGCGTACGTCCCGCCGTACAGGTCGCGCGACGCCATGACCGTCCGGCCTGCGCCCACGCCCACCCCTAACAGTCCGGCCAGGATAGCGGCCATCCCGGAGCCGAACGCGACGGCGGTCTCCGCGCCCTCTAAGTCGGCGACGACCGCTTCCGCCGCGACGACGGTGGGGTTGGCGTAGCGGCTGTAGACGTAGCCGGTCTCCTTGCCCTCGAACACCCGGACTGCATCCTCGATACGGTCGTAGGCAAAGCTGGATGTCGGGTAGATCGGCGCTGACGTCGGCTGGTGGGAGAAGCGTCCGGCGTGTTCGGGCGGATGGATGGCGCGTGTGGTGAGCGTGTACGGGCGAGCAGGCATACGGGACTCCTTCAGAAAGGACGAAGGATAAAGGGCGAAGGACGAACGAGAAGGAATAAAAACGTATTCTCAGGCATTTGTCAAGGGACATGCACGTGAAACGAACATCTCTTGCATAAGACCGGGCGATGTATTATTTTGAGATAAGAAACTGGCTGAAGAAGTGCCATAAGTTACTGGCATGGCCTCTGCGGCCCTCACCCCCGGCCCCTCTCCCACGGCGGGGAGAGGGGAAACGAGCGTTCTTGTGAAGGACTCCCCCTTTCTCGCCCCTTGTGGGAGAGAAAGGGGGGGGATAGTGAGGGCCATCAGGGCGACCCAACCCGGAGGACGTGATGATGACAACGTATCGATGGTTTGTGGGACTCATCCTGCTCCTGCCCGTCCTGGCGGTGACACGGACGGCGGGAGCGGAAGAGACGGCATCGCGGGACCCGAAGCTGCTGCCGGCCTACAGCACGGGCGACATCCAGTTCTCCGTCGATGCCGCCGGGTTCAAAGGGGCCGGCGGGCAGACCTACGAAGAATTGTACCTGCTGTTACGGCCCAACCAGTTGACACTCGTCGAGAAGGGGAAGAAATTCCAGGGGACGTTCCAGATCGACGGGGTCGTCTACGACGAGAGCGGGGCAGAGAAGAAACGGTTTTCCGAACAGCGGATGCTCGAGACGGATGAGCCGGTGCTGAAAGACCGCACCGGGAACGAACGGATGATGGTCGATGTCGTGCCAGTCAGCCTCGACTCCGGGACGTACCGGGTGGATGTGGTCGTCTCGGACCTCAACTCACAGAAGAAGGGGACGTGCATCAAGCAGTTCATGGCCAGCGGGTATGACGACGCGACACTGACGATCAGCGATATTCAGTTTTCTACCCTGGCGCAGCCGGACACGACCGCTCATCGATTCACCAAGAACGGGATTCTCGTCGTCCCCAACCCCGCGCGGTTGTTCGAGAAAAAACCGGATGCCCCGCTCTATGAAGTGGCTGACTCCCCCGTGCGCCCTCCTGAACCGCGTTTGATGTATTTTTACTTCGAGATCTATAACTTCGCGGTCGATCCATCAGGCGCGCCATCGACGTATGATCTCTCCTTCGCCGTCATCCATGAGGCCGGAGGGGGCCGGCAGACGCTGCCGGCGCAGAAGAATATCCAGAAACCCGGTTCCAGCAGTGTCAAGGTGTTAAAGCTGGACATCAGTTCGTTCCAGGAGGGAGTCTATACCCTTGAGTTAATGATCCACGACAACCTCAGCGGCCAGGATGCCACACGGCGGGCGTTCTTCGAGGTCTTCCAGCCCCCTCCATCGCCAGCGCCGCAGAACGTCCTGACCAAAGCCCAGGCCGAACGCGGGTACAAAATGCTCAGGTTCATCGCCTCTTCCCGCGACCTGGCGCTGTACAAGAAACTCGACCTGAAAGGGCAGACCGAGTTTCTCATCAACTTCTGGAAGGAACGGGATCCCACCCCGGATACCCCGGAGAACGAGTTCTTAGCCGTCCTCAACGAACGCTTTACGTATGCCGAGCGAACCCTGGGCGGGGCGGACAGCGACCGGGGACGGGTCTGGATGAAGTACGGGGAGCCTGAAGAGATCGAACGGCATCCGTCGGACGCGCGGACGAAGCCTTATGAGATCTGGTTCTACACGACGGGTGTCAGGGGCGACGCCTCTCAGTCCACCCAGGGCAGACAGCTCTTCATCTTCGGCGACCGGACGGGGTACGGCAAATACATGCTCCTCCATTCCTCGGTCGTCGGTGAGACCCACAACCCCAACTGGATCAGCGAATTAGTCGAGTGACCCCTGGCTGAAATACCCGGCCAGTCGTTTCTGCAGCCGTCCCGCCGCCGGGCCTTCGAGCCGGACGGTCACCCGCACCCCGTCTGGCTCATCCTGACGGGCCAGGACTTCCCCGGCTTTGTAGACCTCCCACAGCACCCGCGCATCCTGATGAGGGATGTACAGCTCCATCTCTGTCCGAGTCCGGTCGATCACGGCCGCGACCGTGCGGCGTACCCGTTCGATATCCGCCGCGCTCAGGGCCGAGAGCGCGATGCTGTCCGGATGCTCCTGCTGGAGCCGTTTGAGCAGGCCGGCCTCGCTCAGGCGGTCGATCTTGTTGAAGACGAGCATGACAGGCGTCTCGATGACGCCTAACTCCTCCAGGACGGTGTTCACTGTGCTGAGCTGTTCCTCGAACCGGGGATGGCTGACGTCCACGACATGGAGGAGGAGGTCGGCGCTGAACACCTCGGTGAGGGTGCTCCGGAAAGAGGCGACCAGGTGATGCGGCAGCTTACGGATGAACCCGACGGTGTCAGACAGCAGCGCCTTCTGGCTGTCGGAGACGGCGATCAGCCGGGTCGTGGAGTCGAGGGTGGCGAACAGCCGGTCCTCGACCAGGGTACCCGCGTGGGTGAAGGCATTGAAGAGGGTAGATTTCCCGGCGTTCGTGTACCCGACGAGAGCGATGCAGAACATCCGGTTTCGCTGTTTCCGCTGGGTCTTATACGCCTGTTCCACATGCTCAAGCTGCTGGGCGAGGTGATCGATCCGCTCCCGGAGCCGGCGCCGGTCTAACTCCAACTGCGTCTCGCCGGGGCCTCGCACCCCGATCGCCCCGAACGCCCCGACTCCGCCCTCCTGGCGAGACAGGTGCTGCCATTGCCGGGTCAGGCGCGGGAGCATGTACTTGAGCTGGGCGAGTTCCACCTGGATCTTCGCCTGCCGGGATTTGGCGCGACGGGCGAAGATGTCTAAGATCAGCCCGCTGCGGTCGAGCACCCGCGTCCCGATGACCCGCTCTAAATTCCTGACCTGCGCCGGCGAGAGGTCGTCGTCAAAGATGACGAGATCGACGCCCTGGTCGGCGCACAGCGCGGCGAGGTCACGCGCTTTCCCTTCGCCGATGAAATACGTCGGGTTGATGGCGTGGCGATGCTGGACGACCCGCTCCACGATCTCCGCGCCCGCGGTATCGGCGAGCAGCGCCAGCTCATCTAAGGTGTCATCTGTCTCCCAGGGGGTGACGTGGGATTGGCTGACACCGACGAGCACGGCGCGTTCTCTGGTTCTTTGAACAGTTTCGTGCAGCGGCATCTCTCCTTTAACTGTCCTCCCGCGCCGGGGTGCGTGTCAAGAGGCTCTCGACGAGGATGAGCGCCAGCGCTCCCCAGAGGAGGAGTTTCCACACCTCATGCTCCTGCTGGGACTGCAGGATTTCTTCCGCTAAGTTGGCGTTCGGCTGGACGATCCGCACCGGCGTCCCGTTGAGGAGCCGTCGAACCTCCGCCAGGTCGAGTCGCGCCGGGTCGGATTCTTTCGTGTCCACATTGACGGCAAACTCGTTCAGCAGGCGGTCGCCCGACTGGATGCGGTAGATCCCGGGCTCGTCCGTATGGGCGACGGTCACGGCCATCCCGCTGTTCGAGGAAACGGGTTTCAGGCGTTCTGTCCCGCCGGACGGCAGGACGACCGTGACCGGCTCGTCGGCGTCCGACCAGCTCACCACCCGTTCAGTCGGCGTCCCTACTACAATCTCTTTTCCGGATGCATCAAAATCCGTCCCGACGTACCGGACGCCCCGGTGCATCAACGGGACGAACAGGCTCTTGAGGGGAAGATCGCTCCACCGCATGTTGGGGGCGGAGGGGATGAGCAGGGCGCGGCCTCGCCCGGACTGTCCCTCGACGATCGCCGGAGTCCCGTCACTGAACCGTGCGATCACGCGGGCTTGCGGGCCGGGGCTGAGCCGGTAGGAGGAGAAGAACCGGGGGGAATCAGCCAGCCAGCCTTGCGCCGGTTTGAAGACCTCGAAGACCGGGTGTTCCTGGTCGATCCAGCCGACACTCAGGTGCGACTGCTGCTGTCCCGGCGTCCCGATCCGCCCCTGGATGGCGCAAGAGAACAGCGTCGACAACAGGCCGGGGTTGTACGAGGCGGCGTTGACCCCGTCGCCGAGGAACAGGATCAGTCCCCCGCCGGAGGCCACGAACCGGTCGAGCGCGGAGAGATGCGCCGGCGAGAGATCCCGCCCGCCGGTGAGGACGACCACCCGGTACCCGCTCAGCCTGCCCTCGTTGAGCGCATCCACCGGGGCGGTCGTGACGGCCACCGGGGAGGTCATCGCCCCCGCCGGACTGAGGACGTGCCGGAGAAAATACCCGGATTCCTCATCTGCCACGACGAGCGCGTTGATCTTGTCCGGGATCGTCACCGTGAAATACCGGTGGTTGTCCGCGTCCAGGTCGTCTTCCTCCAATTCGACGTACCCGGCGTAGTGGCCGGGATCGTCCACTGTCGGACTGAACCGTGCGATGCCCGTCTTGCCCGGCTCGGCGCTGATTCGCATACTCCCCCGCTTGACCCCGTTGAGGGACAGGCTGACCAGGCGATCCCGGAGCGGCTCCTGGCTTCGATTCGTCACCGTCGCCACGATCGATAGGGGCTGCCGGGTCTCGACGAGCCGTCCGCCCAGCGTCACCGCGTCGAGGCTCGCGTTCCGGACCGGGGGAGAGGGCACCGGGAACAGAAACAGGTTCACTCTGGGGTCGAGCCGGACGGCCGTCTGCCCCTCCGCTAAGGATCGCCAGTCGTGCTGCTGCACGTCCGTCATTAAGTAGACCTCACGGGTCAGGGTGCTGGCTTTCGAGAGCAGGGAAGACGCCAGCGTCAACGCCGCTCCGATGTCACCCGGTTTGTTCGACAGGACAGTCTTCTCCAAGGCGGTGCGCAGCCGGTCGACCCCCTGAACCGGACGGTCGCTCGTCGCGCTCGGTGGCGCGGCCGTCAGGACGAGGACGAGCTCGTCCCCGTCAGACAGGCGGCTGAGAATCCGGCGTCCCGTCTCTTTCGCGCGGGCAAACGCCGACTCCTCAGACCCGCCCGCGCCCATGCTGTACGAGTTGTCCAGGACGATGGCGACCGCCGTCTTTTCGTGCGTCGCCGGACTGAGGACCGAGCCGAACGTGCCCTGTACCGCCGGCCGGGCAAACGCGAACACCGCCAGCGCGATGATCGCCGAACGGACGAGCAACAGCAGGATCTGACGAAGCTTGAACGCCCGTGACTGGCGCAGGTGCAGAGGCTTGATGAACGCGATCGAGCTGAAGTCGACCGTGCGGACGCGCTGCCGGTGGAACAGATGGATGAGGATCGGAATCGCCGCCGCCACGAGGCCGGCTAACATCGCAACATTCAGGAATGTCATCGTTCTATGCTCCCTTTCTATTAATATACGGAGATCATCCCCACCTGTGCAACGGAAAAGTCAGGACGATTTTTCTCGATTTTTGCTTGACAGGACGACGGTTATAAGGTACTATGGGCAAATAACGAAAAGGAGAACGCTGATGGAAGCATGTCTTGTCCTTGAAGACGGCACGATGTATGAAGGGGAAGCCTTCGGGGCCGCCGGGGAGAAGACCGGGGAAGTCGTCTTTAACACCAGCATGGTCGGCTACCAGGAGATCCTGACCGACCCTTCCTATAAAGGCCAGATCGTCACGATGACCTACCCGTTGATCGGCAACTACGGGGTCAACATCGACGATCTGGAGTCGATCCAGCCGCATGTCGAGGGGTTTGTCGTCCGGGAGTGCAGCACCGTTCCCAGCAACTGGCGAGCGACCGATGCGTTAGACGCGTTCCTGAAGCGCCATCACATCATCGGCATTCAGGGGGTGGACACGCGGGCGTTGACCCGTCGGCTGCGCGGCGAGGGGGTGATGCGCGGGATCATCTCCACGACCGACCTCGACTCGGACAGCCTGGTGGACAAGGCCCGGCGGTCGCCCGGCCTGATCGGCCGCGACCTCGTCCAGGAGGTCACGACCGCGGCCCCGTACCGGTGGGAGCATGGTCAGCGCCACCTGATCGACCTGCACACGGACGACCCGGAGCGCGTGTGGAACGCTTTCACCGACCCGTCAGGCGACCGGGTGGTCGTGCTGGATTACGGGGCGAAATACAACATCTTGCGTCACTTAAGCGCCCGGCGGTGCCGGGTGCTCGTCGTCCCCGCCTCATTCCCGGCGGAGGCCATCCTGCGGCTGAACCCGGACGGCGTGATGCTGTCGAACGGGCCGGGCGACCCCGAAGGAGTGGGGTACGCCATCCGTGAGGTGAAGAACCTGATCGGCAAGCGGCCGCTCTTCGGGATCTGCTTAGGACACCAGCTCCTCGGTTTAGCCCTGGGCGGCAAGACCTATAAACTGAAATTTGGCCACCGGGGCGCGAACCAGCCGGTGAAGCATCTCCAGACTGAGAAGGTGGAGATCACTTCCCAGAATCACGGGTTCGCCGTCGCCATCCAATCCCTCGACGAGCGGGAGGTTGAACTGACCCACATCAACCTGAACGATCAGACGTTAGAAGGCCTCCGGCACCGTCAGTACCCGCTCTTCTCCGTCCAGTACCATCCCGAGGCATCGCCGGGCCCCCACGACGCCGGGTACCTGTTCGACGAATTCGTGCGACTCATGCAGAACGGCTCATAGCCCATCCGGCAGTCGAGTCAGGAACTGCGCATCCTCGACTCCCTCATACAAGGAGCATCATCATGCGTCTGTCGATCAAGGAGATTATTTTCCTCGAGCCCAAATCCTCCCACCTGCACGTGTACTCGAGCCAATACATCCCACGGATCGGCAGCCTCGTCCTGGCCACGATCCTCCAGAACCAGGGGTATCACGTCCGGGTGATCCTGGAGGAAGTCGAGCCGGTCGACACGGATGAGTTCGCCGAGGCGGACGTGGTCTGCATCTCGACCCTGACGTCCACCGCGCCCGGGTCGTACCAGTATGCGGACTTCATCCGTAACGTCTATCCCGACAAGGTCGTCATCATGGGCGGGACGCACCCGACGTTCATGCCGGACGAGGCGCTCGACCATGCTGATTTTATCATCCGTGGCGAAGGGGAGGAAGCGCTCGTCGAGCTGTTGCAATGCCTCGAGGCAGGAGAGGATTACCGCGGGATCGCCAACCTGTCGTGGAAAGAAGACGGACGCTGCGTCCATAACCCGGAACGGCCGAAGGCCGATGATCTGGACGTCCTGCCGATCCCTGACTTTGGGCTGATTCCCGGCGGGAAACTCGACATCATGTCCGTCCAGACCCAGCGCGGTTGTCCCTGGGACTGCAGCTTCTGCACGGTCACGAAGCTGAACGGCCATAGACTCCGCGGCCATTCCGTCGAACGGGTGCTGCAGATGATCGAGCACTACAGGAAGAACCCGACGTTTGTCTACCTCTTCTTCGCCGATGACATCTTCAACGTCCCGGTGGAACGCACGATGGCCATCATGCAGGGGATGATCGACCGGAAGCTGACCATCCCGTGGGCGGCGCAGATGCGGCATGAGGTCTCGAAGCACCCGGCGTTGCTCCGCAAGATGCGTGAAGCGGGTTGCGACCGGATCATGGTCGGGTTCGAAAGTGTGGACGAGACCGCGCTCGAGCTGTACGGCAAGAAAGAGACAGCGGCGGACGTGGAACGGGCGATCGATGCCATCCACACGGCCGGGATCGACATCCACGGGATGTTTATCGCGGGCGCGAGCACGGATACCTCGAACACGATCGTCGATCAGTTCGCGTTCGCCGAGCGCAAGGGCCTGGCCACCACCCAGTGCATGATCCTGACGTACCTGCCGGGGTCGGAGGATACGATTCGGTATAACTTACAGAGCGGGGAGTACTTGAGCCGCGATTGGGCAGACTACGACGGCCATCATGCCAACCATCCGCATCCGAACATGACCCGGTACGAGCTGGTCAACACGGTGATGACCGGGATGCGCCGATTTTATGGCCCATCCCGGATCGCAAAGAACCTGCTGAACGCAGGCGTGAACTTCCTGAAAGGGGAGCGGCGGGAATCCACCCGGCAGTTGAGGAACGCCCTCCTCCGGGTGAACGGCTACTCGATCATCAAGCAATGGTTCACCGAGCACACCGAGTACCTGCGGGCGCTGCGTGCGGAGAATGTATCCCTGGAACCCGACCGGTATCAGCGAGTCCTGCTCGCCATCCACAACGTGGACGTCCGGCGGGTGATCCACCAGTTCTTGTCGGAGATGGGCGTCCGCGTCGAGACGTTCAGCGAGGAGCACTTAGCGGCGCTGAAGGATTCGGACCTGCTGGTGATGGCTGGGGAGAAGGTGGAGGAGATGAAGGGGCGGGTGAAGAATTTCCACATCTTCCCCATCCACGATAAGAATACCCGGATGGACCGGACGTTGACGCAATTAGGGATTCTGTTCACCAAGAACGTCGAGAAAGTCCATGCGGCCATCGAGCGCGTCCGGCAGAATAGCCTGGCGTCAATGCCAGAGGTGTGATCTCCACTCCCCTGTCGTCCCCCCGCATGCGGGGGGACCAGAGGGGGGTCAATACCCGATCGCGCATCCGTCCTTCCGGGGTTCCGAGCCCCCGTGCAGCAGACCGGTCGCCGGGTCGATCATGATCGCCTGGTACCCGCCGAACCCGCTCACCGCCCGCACGACCCGGTGGCCCTTCTCCGCCAGCGCGCGGGCGACCGCCTCGTCGATCCACGGTTCTAACGCGACGCGGCCCCCGTCCGCCTCCATCCCCTCTCCGGTCGGCTCCGCCGACCCGCTGTGGTTGAACCGGGGCGCGTCCCCCGCTTCCTGCACGTCCATCCCGAAATCGATCAGGTTGCAGAGCACCTGCATGTGCCCCTGCGGCTGCATCGCCCCGCCCATCACCCCGAACGACAACCACGGCCGGCCGTCTTTCGTCACCATCGCGGGGATGATCGTATGGAACGGGCGTTTGTGCGGCTCTAACCGGTTGCGATGGCCGCGGTCGAGGGCGAACAGTTGGCCCCGGTTCTGGAGCGGAAACCCCAGCCCGGACGGCACCATGCCCGACCCGAACCCCATGTACAGGCTCTGGATGAACGAGACGGCGTTCCGGTTTCGGTCGACGACGGTCAGGTAGATGGTATCCCCCCGGTCGAGCGCCGGACTACCCGCCGGGACGTCGCGGGCCGCCCGGTTCGGGTCGATCCGGCGGCGCTGCCGCTCCGCGTACTCTTTCGAGATGAGCGCCTGGACGGGCACGTCCGCGAACTGCGGGTCGGCGTAGTACATCGCCCGGTCGGCATAGGCGAGCTTCTTCGCCTCGATCTGCCGATGGAGCGTCTCGGCGGAGTTGTGGCCCAGGGCGGCCAGGTCGTACCCCTCCAGGATGTTGAGCATCTCCAGGACGGCGATCCCCTGGCCGTTGGGCGGGAGTTCCCAGACGGTGTACCCCCGGTAGGTCGTGCTGACCGGGTCATCCCAGGTGGAGACGTGATCACGCAGGTCTTCGAGGGTCAGCAGGCCGTCGTTCGCCTTCGAGAACGCCGCGATCCGCCGGGCGATATCGCCGTCGTAAAAGATATCCCGGCCCCCTTCCGTGATCCGGGTGTACACGTACGCCAGATCGAGGTTCTTGAACCCTTCACCCGGCCGGGGCGCCCGCCCGCCGGGCAGGTACGTCTTCGCCGAGTCCGGCCACTGCCGGAGCAGCCCTTCGGCGGCGGCCCAGTCGTGCGCGATGATGTCCGACACCGGGAACCCCTGCCGGGCGTACTCGATGGCGGGCGCGAGCACCTGCACGTAGTCCATCGACCCGAACCGCTGGCGGAGACAGTCCCACCCATCGACGCACCCCGGCACCGACCAGGGCAGCGGGCCATGCGCCGGGATGGCCGCCAGTCCTCTGCGCTCGAACCCTTCGATGGCCGCCGCGTACGGGGCGCGGCCGCTCGCGTTCAGCCCGTGCAACTGGCCGGTCGACGCATCGTAGACGATGGCGAACAGGTCACCACCGATGCCGCACGACATCGGCTCGACCACGCCCAAGACCGCGTTCGTGGCGATCGCGGCGTCGACCGCATGCCCGCCCGCCTTCAGGATGTCGATCCCGGCTTGCGCGGCCAACGGCTGGCTCGTCGCCACCATCCCGTACGGCGCCATCACGACCGACCGGCGCGAGCCGCGGTAGGACAACGGATGCCCAGGCATGGCTGAACCCCTTCCCCGTGCGGGCGACCCGGTGGGTCATCCCGGCTAAAACGAGACCGCTCTGGCTTTCATCCGCCAGTTCCAGGAGGACGGCAGGGTCGGATAGGGAACCTGACTGTTCGACTCGGAATACACAAAGAACGAGGTGGTCTTGCCCGACACGTCGATGAGCTTTTCCGAGAACGAGAAGAACGTGCTATCCGTCGGCGGAGCGGTGAGCTCGAGTTTGACCCCGACCTTGACGAGGTACTGGCTCCGGTTCAGAATCCGACCCTGCCAGCCGATCGAGGTCCCGTAGTTATAGACCTGCTGGTCGTACAGTTCGACGTCGGCATCGGTGACCGCCGGTGTTGTGGGCAACTTCGTCTCACAGGAGACAGCCAGCATGCACAGCAAGAGCACACAAGAGATACGCCTCATCGGACTCCCCTCCATTCTCACGAACGCTGGTCTACACGCGTAGTAGCGGACATGTCATACAGTGCGGCCCCGCGTTCCCCCGGATGAGTTGTTGCCCAGGAACCCCGATCACTCGCCCACCGCGCCGGACGATCTCCGCACTCGTCCGCTCCGCCCAGTCGTACCCGACGACCGTCAACGGGGCCACGGTCACGTAGTTCACGTGGGCTCGCTCACATTCTGTCCTGTCCACCTCGAAGACCTCGACCCCATGACGCTCTAAGTAATCCGGCAACCAGACGTACTCAGGCGACCGTCCTTTCCGGAAAATCGTCGAGGGATACAGCTCCAGGGCAGGACGGTAGGCCAGTGCTAAGTTAGGGGCGACGAACATCAGCACCCCATCAATATGCACGACTCCCTCGGCCACCGCCACCATGACGATCTCGTCCACGTGGTCGCCCAGCAAGAGGTCGCACATCTGATAGATCGCAGACTCGGTCGTTCGGTCACACAGGGAGACGAGCAATTTTCGTTCCGTGAGAAACATGATCCCGCCCCCTTCGATGAACCCGGGCGGACGAACCTCTCCCACGATAGGGATGCCTAACTTCTCCATCGCCAACCGGATGACCCAGGGATCGCCCTTGCGTCCCTTGTGGTACATACTCATCAGAAGGACACCGGCGTCGAGGACGACGGCCAGGTCGCGGGTGTACGTGATGTTCGGCCGCCGGCTGATGTAGTCGAGCGCGGCGGGCTCATCCTTCAGGACGTCGGTCAGGAGCACCACCTCCACCCCGAGCGCCGTCAGCCCATCAGCTAAGGCGTCAAATTCGCGCAGGAACTGCGGGAGGTCGACGGGCTGAGAAAAATTGAAGGCGGTGAGCGTCTCCGGGCGGACGAATTCCAACTCTGTTCCGGGACGGTGCATCAGGACACGTTTCATCACGCCGTGCTCATGCTGTGCGCCGTACGTGCGGGGCATGGGGACTCCTTTGGTTAGGGGTCAGGGGTCAGAGAAAAGCAAAAACTTATGAATGGATTGTTTGTCTGCGGTCATTCCCACGCAAGTGGGAATCCATGCTCTCGAAGGGCTTGAACACACCGGATTCTCGCTTTCGCAGGAATGACGCCGTGAGTAACGTGGGTTACTGACCCCTGACCCCTGACCCCTGACCCCTGATTAGTTCCTCAAACTCCTCCTCATCCAGCACCGGGATACCCAACTGTCGTGCTCTCTCTAATTTTGACCCTGGACTCGACCCGGCGATGACATAGCTCGTCTTCGCACTCACAGTCGACGTCACGCGGCCGCCCAGCGCCTCGATGCGGGCGGCCGCGTCCTCGCGCGTGAACCGGGCCAGGACGCCGGTCAGGACGAACGTCTTTCCGGCGAGCGGTCCGAGCGCCGAGCCTCCCGTCCCTTCCGGCAGTTCCATCGTCACACCGGCCCGCCGGAACTTGTCGATCACCTCCCGGTTGCGTGCGTTCTGGAAGAACGTGACGACGCTCTCCGCGATCGTCGGCCCGATCTCAGGGATCGTCTCTAAGGCTTCCTTCGAGGCGGCACGCAGCGCCTCGACGGTGCGGCAGTGTTCCGCCAGTTGCCGGGCGGCGCGTTCGCCCACGTGATGGATCCCCAGGCCGAAGATCAGCCGGTCGAGGGATCGTGTCTTGCTGGCCGTGATGGCGGTGATCAGGTTCTCCGCCGACTTCTCCCCCATCCGTTCGAGGGCAGCCAGTTGCTCATGGGTCAACGTGTACAGATCGCCGACATCGGTGACCATGCCCTGGCGGAGGAGTTGTTCGGTGATGGCCGGGCCCAGGCCGTCGATCTCCATGGCGTTCCGGCCGGCGAAGTGTTCGATCCGGGCCTGGACCTGGGCGGGACATGACAGGTTCTCGCACCGGACGGCCACCTCCTCCTCTGAGCGGACGAGCGGGGAGCCGCAGACCGGGCAGGCCGACGGCATGACGAAGGGGACGGAGTCTGACGGGCGCCGGGAGAGGTCCACCCCGACGACTTTGGGGATGACGTCCCCTCCTTTCTCGATGTACACCGTGTCCCCGGCCCGGATATCCTTCCGCCGGATTTCTTCCTCATTATGCAGAGTCGCCCGGCTGACCGTCGTCCCGGCTAAGAAAATCGGCTCCAGGATGGCCACCGGAGTCACCACTCCGGTCCGGCCGACCTGCAGTTGAATCTCCTTCAGCCGGGTGGCGGCCTGTTGGGCGGCAAACTTGTACGCCACGACCCAGCGCGGGCTCTTGAGCGTCGCGCCGAGCCGCTGCTGCTGGCGGATCGGATCCACTTTGATGACCATCCCGTCGATGTCGTACGGGAGGTCGGCGCGGCGTGCCTGCCAGTCGTCACAGTAGTCGAGGGCGGCGTGGATCGACCCGACGCGCCGGACGTGGGGGTTCACGGGCAGACCGTGCTCGTTGAGCCACTGCAGCCGGTGGTAATGACTGTCCATCTCCGGGACTGCCGCCTCGACCGCCGCCTCATCGTCGCACAGCAGGCTGTAGACGAACAGCCGCAACGGGCGTTGGGCGACGAGCCGGGAGTCGAGCAGTTTCAGCGACCCGGCCGCGGCGTTGCGCGGGTTGACGAAGAGGGATTCGCCCTGTTCGGCCCGCAGCCGGTTGAGGGCTTCGAAGCTCGCGCGGGGCAGGTAGACTTCCCCCCGCACCTCGACGTTCCTCAGGGCGGGATGGACGGCCGGGAGCCGGAGCGGGATGGAGCGGATCGTCCGCAGGTTCGCGGTGATGTCGTCACCGTGCTCCCCGTCTCCGCGCGTCGCACCCTGGATGAACACCCCCTCCTGGTACCGGAGGCTCACTGCCACCCCGTCGATCTTCAACTCCACGACATACTGGATAGGGGGGGCATCCGGCCCGACCCATTCGTGAACCCGGCGGTCGAATTCCACGACTTCCTCGGCCGCATACGTATTGCTGATCGACAGCATCGGAACCGGATGGGTGACGACGGGGAATGAGGACAGTGGAGCTCCCCCGACCCGTTGCGTCGGAGAGTCAGGCGTCACCAACTCCGGATGGGCGACTTCCAGTTCCTGCAGCTCCCGCATCAGCCTGTCGTACTCAGCATCGCTGATGATCGGATGATCCAGCACGAAGTACCGGTGGTCGTGCGTGCGGATCTCCTCGCGGAGCTGTGCAATACGCCTGGCAGGGGACATCGTCACTGCTTCCGCAACAACACCTGATGCTGAGATCGCAGTCGTTGCTGCGCACACACGTGCAGTCCGAACGGCTCACAGCGGGCGATGAGCGTCTCGCCGGTCATCGGCGTCATCGCGTGGCCGGGGAGCCGGCGCGCCATGGTCATCAGACCGGCGGGCGAACAGGTCAACAGGAGATGGCCGCCGGGGCGGGTCACCCGGACGAGTTCAGCGAGCGTGGCGCTGAGGTGACGGCTGTATTCGAGGAGTCCGATACACAGGACGAGGTCGATACTGGTGGATCGGCATGGCAGCGCAGCGCTATCGGCCACGACGGTCATGGCGCGCGTGAGCCGTCGCGTCCGGGCCGCAAACCAGCGCGACCGATCGACCCCGACCCGGGCACACGGCGTCTCGATCAGTCGGAGGCTTTCTCCGTCGCCGCATCCGACGTCGAGGACGACGTGCCCGTGCAGCTTCAATTCACTCAGCAACGTGCGGAGTCCCTGGTGTTCGACGGCGAGGACTCGCCGGAGACCGGGGAAGTGCCGGATCATGCGGTAGAACGGCGCCTCCACATCCCAGAGCGACATGCTCGACCGACCTCACCGGTTGATCCGCCGTTCCAGCAGCCATCCGAGGGTGAAGATCGCGCCTCCAATCGCCAGGATCGTCAGTTCACGGGCTTCTGAGAGTTCCCCTGCGATCCCCATGACGAGGGCATACGTCACCTCCAGGATGCCCACCAATTCGAGCGTCTTGGCGAGGATGAGCATGAGGGCTTTATTTGGTCACCTCGGTCTTCGGCTGATCAGCTTTCCTGGCGGCCGGCTTCGTGGCGCCGGCCGCAGCCCCGGCCGCACGCTGCTGTCGCTGCTCCTCTTTCCGCTGAGCCTGCCAGCTTTGCCACCAGACGACGACCGGACTGGCCACGAAGATCGACGAATACGTCCCAGTCACGACCCCGATCGTCAACGCCAGTGCGAACCCCCAGTTCGTCGTCCCACCCCCGACGAGCAGGAGGATGAGGACGAGCAAGATGGTCATCGACGTCATGACCGTCCGGTTCAGCGTCTCGTTGATGCTCCGGTTGACCGTCTCCGCGAACCCTTCACGCCGTGTGCGTCCCAGCCCTTCTCGGATCCGGTCGTACACCACGATCGTGTCGTTGATCGAATAGCCGACCACCGTCAGGAGGGCAGCCACCACCCCCATCGAGATTTCCTCGTCGATGAGGGAAAAAATCCCGATGACGATCAGGACGTCGTGGATGAGCGAGACCACTCCACCGACCCCGAACCGGAAGCCGCCGACCTTCCGGAACCGGAACCCGATGTAGATCAAGATGCCGGCGATCGACCAGAGGACGGCCTGCAGGGCGTCGAGCGTTAATTCTTTCCCGATCTTCGGCCCGACGTTGAGTTCTTGACGGCGCCAGTTACTCTCATCTCCCTTCAGGTTATCAGGGAACCGGGCCTTGAGCGCCGTCTTCACGGCGGTGGCCAGTTGCTGCTCATTCCATGGCCCGGCCGCCCGGACGAGGATGTTGTTCGGGCCGCCGAACTGTTTGATCTCGCTCTCTCTCAGGTCCGCCTTCGTCCCGTTGATCGTCACCTCCTGCAGCGCGTCTCGCACCTGCTGCACCGAGACAGGCGGGTTGAACTGAACCTCCAGCAGGGAGCCGCCCTGGAAGTCGATCCCCCACTTCAGGCCACGGTGGGCGGCGATCGAGATCAGCCCGATGAAGATGATCGCCCAGGTGATGGCGAACGCATACTTGGCGAACCTGATGAACCCGAAGCTCACCCTCCCGAACGGGTTGGCCTGGCCGATGCTGAACGTTTTCAGGTTCCATCGGTCGATCATCCCGTCGTACAACGCCCGGGTCACAGCGATGGCGGTGAACATGCTGATGATGATCCCGAACGAGAGGGTGACCGCAAACCCTTTGATCGGCCCCGTCCCGAACTGGTAGAGCGCCAGGGCGGTGATGAGGGTGGTGAGGTTGGAATCGATGATCGTGCGCAGGGCGTTGCTGTACCCGTTGTCGATCGCCATCCGGATCGTCTTCCCCGTCTTGAGCTCCTCTTTAATCCGCTCGAAGATCAGGATGTTCGCATCCACCGCCATCCCCATCGTCAGGATAATCCCGGCGATGCCAGGCAGCGTCAGCGTGGCGTGGAACCCCGCCATCACCGCCAGCAGGAGGATGAGGTTCAGGCTGAGGCCGAAGTTGGCGATGAGGCCGGAGGCACGGTAGTAGCCGAGCATGAACAGGAGGACGACGACCAGGCCGATGAGGGAGGCCTGGACGCCCGTCCGGATGGCGTCCGCGCCCAACGACGGGCCGACGACCTGCTTGCTCTGGATCTGGACGGGCGCGGGGAGGGCGCCGGCGCGCAGGACGATGGACAGGTCTTTAGCCTCTTCGAGCGAGCCGATGCCCGTGATCTCGCCCCGGCCGTTGGGAATCCGGCCCTGGATCGTCGGCGCGGAGTAGACCTTCCCGTCTAAGATGATGGCCATCCGTTTCCCGATATTCGACCCGGTCACCCGCGAGAAGAGCTGCGCGCCGTCATCGGTCGTCGTGAAGTTCACGACCGCGCGCCCGACGTTGCTCAGGTCTCTGCCCGTTCCTGCCTCTGCTCGCGCATCGGCCAGGGCCGCCCCGGTCAGCTCCGCCCGCTTGTTCACGTAATACAGGAACTCGACTTTCTGGCCGCCCCGAGTCTCTGGCCGGACGTCGGCCTGGAATTCGGCATCGTCGGGGATGAGCGCCTGGACCTCTGGCCGCGCCAGGAATGCGTTCACCTGCTTCACGCTGCTCGCCGGGATGATCAACTCGCCCCCGGAGTGATCGACGAGGGAGGAGAACGGGGTGGTTTCTTGCGGCTCGTTGAACAGCTTCGTCTGACTCGTATCCCGCGCGGTGGTCGTGCGTGCGGCCAGCACGCCGTCGATCTTGCCGAGCAACTCCTGCAGCTCAGAGGCCTCGCGCAGCATCTTGAATTCGAGCTGAGCAGTCTGGCCGATCAGGTCGATCGCCCGGTTGACATCCTTCAGGCCGGGGAGTTCGACGATGATCCGGCGATCCCCTTCGCGCTGGATGGTCGGCTCGGCGACGCCGAATTGGTTAATCCGGTTGGAGATCACCTGCATCGCCCGGTCGACCGCGTCCTTCGCCTCATCCGCGGAGAGGCGGGAGAGATCGACCTCCATGACCAGGTGCACCCCGCCTTGCAGGTCGAGGCCGAGTTTGATCGCCCGCTCCCGGAGTTGATTCCGCTCCTCGTCGGTGAGGGGCATCCGGTCGAACGGCCAGGAGGTCCAGTACAGCCGGACCGTCGGGTAGACGTACCACAGGGCGGCAAAAAGAGTCGCGACGATGAGGACGATCCGGATACGCTTCCATTGTCCCATACGGCCTGCTCCCTCAAGTAATCGGTGGTCGGTGGTCGGTAGTCGGTAAAGACCGCAATAACATGATATAATGGCGCAGACGATCAGACTTGTCAAGCGAAAAACCCGGTGGGATCACCGGAGGGCAAACATCACTTTCTGTCCAGCGAAGGTGTCCGATTTGATGATCTTCACGGAAGCGCGTGCCCCGCCCCCCTCGTAGGAGACGGTAAAATCCTCGCCGGGTCTGAGGGTCGACGGGAAGACATCCACCTGTTTGATTTTTGCCAGGCCCGGAAACGCGCGCGCCTCGAACGTCAGCGTCGTGCTCTCCCGGAGGTCGTGCGACCGGGCGAACCGGACGTTCCGCAGCGACCGGACGCGCGGGCTGCCGAACAGGGGGTCGGTGATGATCCCGTTCTTCTTGAATCGTTCCAGCGTGTCCACTTCGTAGGACACCGAGTTGAGCTGGGTCTCCAGCAGGAGGCGTTGTTTCTCGCTCACCGCTCCCTTCGCGAGCGCATCTTCTTTTTCTTTGCTCAGCGCCCTGATGTCCGCCTGAAGCCGGCTCTCCTCGCTCCTCAGGAAGAGGATGCGCTCGGCCAGGGCTTCCTGGATCTCCCGGAGAGAATCCACCTGCGACCGGGCGACATTCCGCTCGCCGGTGAGCGTCTCGATCTTCTTAGCGACGCGCTGCCGTGCCCGGCGCTGCGCTCTTCCGGGAGAGATCGACGCCGTCCCTTGCGTGACATACGTCCCAAGCTCACCGTCCTTATAGAGCATCCAGATCTTCATCCCGGGCGCCAACTCATCGACCAGCGCGGTCTTGTCCACCGCTTCGCGCGCCTCTTGCTCCGACAGCCCGTGATTCTCCATCAGGAAGCGGAGGGACACCTCGTGATGCGAGTCGCCCCGCTGGACGACGTAGGGAGCGGGAAGCTGGGTCTGGAGCTGGCGCACCTGGTCCTGCAGTTGCTCGATCTGTTTCTGGGTCGTGACGACCTCTGTCAACAGTCCGCGGTAGGAGACGTCCTTCTCTTCAGTCAGCATCCGGTTCAGGGTTTCCACCTGCGCCTGATCCAGTCCCATGTTCTCGACGCTGGTCGTGTCGATGCGGTTGCCTTCGGGATGTGTGGCGTTATACTCCCGGATGCTCTGGCGCATCTTCTCCTGACGTTCCCGGATGTCTTTTTCGGTCTTATCGAGCTGTTGTACCATTGCCTGGAAGTTGTCCGGCTTGCCCTCACACCCGGCCAAGAGTATGCCCAACATCAACGTGATGAGTAACGGTTTCATGGGGTGATAGCCTCCTCTACAAAAGAAGTGAGAGGAAATGGGAAAAAGAAATTGGGAAATGAGGTGATACTCTCCTCTCCGACAGAGGCGAATTGGCCTCACATCAGTCCGTACCGTTTGCGTTTGCGCCACAACGTCGTCGGGTCGATCTTGAGGATGCTGGCGATCGTGTCCAGGTCGCGCACTTCCTTGAGCAGGTACTCGATGTACTGTTTTTCCAACTCCTCCAGCGACAGGTGCTGGCGCATCGCCTGCTCAACCGGGCTCTCGTGCCGTTGGAGTTCCTCCGGGAGATGGGTGGGCATGATCTCCCGGCCAGCCGCGACGAAGAACGCCCGTTCCAGGACGTTCCGCAGTTCGCGGACGTTGCCGGGCCACGGATACTGGACGAGGAGACGCATCACGTCCGGGGAGACTTCGACGGCTTCCGTCCTGGCGCTCTGGCTCAATGCCCGGAGAAAATGGCGGATGAGTAAGGGGATGTCCTCCTGTCGCTCCCGGAGCGGCAAGAGGGTCATCCGCACCGCGTTCAGCCGGTAGTAGAGGTCCTCCCGGAACGTGCCGTTCTTCAGCACCTCCTCAAGGTTCCGGTTCGTGGCGGCGATGACGCGGACATCCACCTTGATCGTCCGGCTGTCCCCGACCCGCTCGAACTCGCGGCTCTGCAAGAACCGGAGGAGTTTCGCCTGCAAACCGGGCGAGATCTCCGCGATCTCATCTAAGAAGATCGTGCCCCCATCCGCCAGCTCGAACCGGCCCTGCCGGTCGCGCGTCGCCCCGGTAAACGCACCCTTGACGTGCCCGAAGAGTTCGCTCTCGAGCAGGTTCTCGGAGAGCGCGACACAGTTCACCTTGACCAGCGGCTTGTCCCGGCGCGCGCTCTGATGGTGGATAAACTGGGCGAAGACTTCTTTCCCCGTCCCGCTCTCCCCGTTGATGAGCACGCTCAACGGGCTGTCGGCGACTTGGAGGGCGAGGTCGAGCATCGTCTTCATCCGGGCGTTGCCCGTGATGATCGGCTCTGGGCCGGTCGAAGCCTTGAGCTGGGACTTGAGCGCTTTGACTTCCGCCTGGAGCCGGTGGTGTTCGTACACCTTCTCGATGAAATGACGGAGGTCGCGCAGGTTGAACGGCTTCTCGATGTAGTCGTACGCCCCTTTCTTGAGCGCGTCGACCGCGGTATCGACTGAGCTGTACGCGGTCATGATGACGACCGTGACCTCCGGCGTCCGCCGCTTGATCTCCTCTAACAGCTCGATCCCGCTGATGGGCGCCATCCGCAGGTCGAGGAACGCCATGTCGAACCCGGTCGTCTCGAGCTGTTCGACCGCCTCGACCGGGTCGGTCAGGGCGCAGACCCCAAAATTCATCCCCTCCAAGCAGATCGAGAGCGTCTTGAGGATATTCTTTTCATCGTCAACGATCAGCACCCGTCCCCGCGTGTTCATGCGACCTGTTTCCTTCTTCGTGCCTCACGCCCCACCCTCGACTTCGACCATGCTCGGATCGTGCAGGGGTAAGGCGAAAGTGAAGCTGCTCCCCTTCCCGACCTCACTCTCCACCCAGATGTCCCCGCCGTGGGCTTTGACGATCTCTTTGGCGATCGCCAGGCCGAGGCCGACGCTGCCCGGCGTTGAGACGGTGGAATCCCGGACCTGGACAAATTTGTCGAAGATCGTCCGGAGATGCTCCGGCGGAATCCCCCGTCCGGTGTCGGAGACGCACACCCTGATGTCCCACTCCGTGGCGGCCGCCCGGATCGTCACCCGGCCGCCCGGGTCGGTATGCCGGAGCGCGTTCCCGGTCAGGTTGCTGACCACCCAGGACAGCCGTTCCGCATCCCCGACGACCGTGATCTGCTCGTCGATCGGCTCGATGTCTAAGGTCACCCCTTTCTCCTGGAAGGGCAGCACCAGGGACTGGGTCGCCTGCTCGATGACGGCGGCGATCCAGACCGGCTCCCGCTTCATCTCCATCTTGCCCGATTCGAGCCGGGACAGGTCGAGCAGGTCCCGGACGAGTTTGGTCAATCGGGTGCAGTCTTCGCGGGCTGATTCGACCAGGTCGCGCTGGCGTACGGTCAGGACGCCGAGGATTTCTTCGAGCAACAGGTCGACGCTCATGCTGATGGAGGTCAATGGAGTGCGGAATTCGTGCGAGACGGTGGCGAGAAACTCCGATTTCATCCGGTCGAGCTCTTTGAACGGGGTGATGTCGTGCATCAGCGTGACCACCCCTAAGAACCGGCCGGCATCACTGACCATCCGGGCCAGGTGTAGCCGGTAATAGCTCTCCTTCCCGGTCGGGTGTCGGACGGTGTAATCGCCGGCTTCGGGCGGGTCACCCGCCTGCTGGGCGGCATTCTGGATGATGCTGCACAGTCGTTGATCCTGGAGACACTCCATGATCGGCCGGCCGATCGAATCCGCTTCGTTCACGTTGAGGATGTCCTGCGCCGCCCGGTTGATGAGGAGGACGCGACTCTCGTCATCGGTCACGACGATGGCGTCCGAGATGCTCCGGACGATCACCTCGGATTTCGTCTTCTCGGCGATGATCTGATCGATGTTGAGGGCCTGGTAGTGGCGCAGCCGTTCGGTCATCCGATTGAATTCGCGGCCGAGTTGTCCGATCTCATCGTTCGTCGAGACCGGGATCGTCAGGTTGAGCTGCCCGTCCCCGATCTCGCGGACGGTCTCAGTCAGATGCCTGGTGGGCTGGATGATGAGGCGGGACAGCCGCCAACTGAACACGACGCTCAACACGACCGCTCCGACCGATGCCAGCACCAGGCCGAGCGTCGCCCGGCTGGCGCGCTCGCGCGCGGCGTCATCGGTCATGAGCATCGCCTTCTGGTTGACCGCGAACAGCTGGAAACAGTGCTCCCGGACGCGCTGGAACAGCGGGCGCATCTGCCAGTACGCGCTCAGACGGGAAGAATACGACCGGCCCTGACTGGAGGTCTCAAACGCCCCGATCGCTTTCGTGTACTCCTCGTAGCTCGTCCGGATGCTGTCCAGAATGGCCGGCTCGGCCGGCAGAGTGGCGCTCGTCGTCGCGCTGTCGAACCAGGCGTAGAAGAGGTCCCGGTTGGCGAGAAAGAGCTGTCGGCCGTTGTCGAGGTCCTCTTTGTTGATCATCAGCAACTGCGCGCTGTCCTGCTTCTCCAGGGCGGCGACCATGTTCTCCGCCGCGATCACGCTGCTGTAATTCCGGGCGATGATGCGGCTGATGTCCGTGCTCAGCCGGTTCACGCTGTAGACCGCCCACACGCTCACGACCACGGTGACGAAGACGAGGGTGAGAAACCCGGAGGTAATCTTGGATCGAAGGCTCGTGAACATCGGCGCACCCCTCTATGAGATGGGAAAGATTTTTTCCAATATACACAAGAATTTTGGCGGGCGCAAGACGGGAGTACAGATTCGCGCTTGACTTTCCCCGGCTGTGGGTATTATATACGAAAAGACGTAGGGTGACTTCCTTCCTCTCATCACCGACCCTCTCCAGACACGGCGTGGACGCGATGACCTACCTCTTGACTGGCGGCGGAACGGGCGGGCACGTTTATCCAGGGTTGGCGATCGCGGACGAGATCCGGCGGCGGCAGCCAGATGCCCGGATCGTCTACGTCGGCGCACGCGGCAAGATCGAGGCGCAACTCGTCCCGCAGCGCGGCTATCCGATCCGCCTCGTCTGGGCGCGCGGCCTGCCGCGACAGAAGCGGCCGCTCGCCCTGCTCTCGTTCCTCCTCGTCACCACTCTCGGTGTCCTCCAGAGCGTCGTCATCCTGCTCGCTACCCGTCCCCGCGTCGTCGTGGCGACGGGCGGCTACGCGAGCGGCCCGGTGATGCTCGCCCTGGCCCTCCTCCGGCGTCTCCATCTCTCTTCCGCCAGGACGTTCATCCACGAGCAGAACGTTGTCCCCGGCCTGGTGAACCGTCTGGCGGGCCGGATGGCGGACGTGATCGGCGTCTCATTCAGCGAGAGCATCCGGCGTTTCGACGCCTCGAAGGTCGTCCGGGTGGGCTACCCGGTGCGCCGGGAGATCGCCTCCGTCACCCGGGACGAGGCCCGGCAGGCGTTAGGTCTCCCTGGCGACGCGCAGGTGGTGTTCGCGTTCGGCGGCTCGCAGGGCTCCCGCACGATCAACCGGGCGATCGTCGATGCGCTGCCCGCCTTGCTGCCGCGCGAACGGTTGTACCTGATTCATGCGATCGGTCTGTTTAAGGGCACACAGTACCATGCGGCACACGATACGGCGGCGCGGATGGTAGGCGCCGGCCTTCGTCCGGAGGACCTGCCGCGCTACCGGCAAGTCGAGTATGTGTACGATATCCAGACGGTCTACGCGGCGAGCGACCTGGTCATCTGTCGAGCGGGCGCGGCGACCCTGAACGAGGTCTGCGCCTGCGGGCTTCCGTCGATCATCATCCCGATCTCCAACACGCCGGGAGACCATCAGGCGCTGAACGCGAAGACCCTCGAAACCGCCGGAGCGGCGCGTGTCCTCTACGAAGAAGCGATCCTTGAGGACGGACGCATCGTCGGAGCGGTCAACGGGCGCCGGCTGGCCCAGGCGATCCTGGGGTTGCTCGATGCGCCCGTGCAACTGGCGGAGATGGCCGCACGGGCACGCACGATGTTCGACCGGGATGTGCTCGACCGGATCATGGCGTGTGTCGATCGTCTGACGGCATCGAGTCCAGGACAGGCTGAGGCGGGGTACGCACACGGCAAGACCGAGGATGACGGAAAAGCCGCTCTCAATGCCATTCCAGAAGCGCCCGTCCAGCCGTCCCTCGCCGACGTGGAGGAGACGGCGCAGTTGTCGCCGTTCCAGATGCTCCAGTTCGTCCAGAAGCATCCGGGCGGCCAGCTCGCGCAGGTGATCGACCTCGACTACCTGAAGTACAAAGTGGACGGCTATCTGATCGCACCGGCCTGGCAGGTGCGGAACGTCGGGGTCAAGCTCGTCGGCTTGTTAGGCTACCGGGAGAAACTCCCCCTCCTCCTTTTCATGCTCCAGGACCGCACGCCAGTCCCATGGCTGCACCGGCTGTTCGGCGGGGATTATCAGCAGGTCGGGTTCATCCGCCGGAATATCGTGCAGACGCTCATCCAGGTCGGTGAGTACACCCCGGAGGTCCGAACCGCCCTGCTCGCCGGGCTGGCGGACCCTTACTACGAAGTCCGGTCGTGGTCGGCCCGAGCGTTCGGCCGGCTTTCCCCGCTCGCCGGGCCGGATGACGAGGTCGAGCGGCGGCTGATCGAGCGGCTCCACGACCCGTCGTTCGAGGCGGTCGTCGAAGCCATCGCGGCGCTGGGCAAAGTCGGAGGAGCCCCAACCCATGCGCTGCTCCGGGAATTCTACGCCGAGGCCAACTCGAAAATCCGTGAAGCCGTCATCCGGACGTTGATCGACCTGATGGATCGTGGCCTCATCCCCGACCTCGACGCGCTGGCGGTTGAGGTGCAGGATATGCTGGTCACGTGTGAAGACTTTCAACCGACGTTCCCCATCAAACGGGCCCTCAACAACCTGGGGACAGCCCTGAAAGAACGCCAGCAGGCGGTGCCATGCTCTACCACCTCAGCACCTATCTCTACCACACCGTAGCCGCGCTCTCCTTCCTCCGCCTGTTCGGCTACCTGAGCTTCCGGGCGATCGGGGCGGCACTGACCGCGTTTGCGGTGACCGTCCTGTTCGGGGAGCGGATGATTCATTTTCTGTACCTCAAGCGGATTCGGGACGTCCCGCGCGAGTACGTCACGATGTCCGCCGCCGACAAGTCTGGGACGCCCACGATGGGGGGTCTGCTGATCATCTTCGCCGTCGTAACGAGCATGGCGCTCTGGTGCGACCTGCTCAGCCGGTTCGCGCAGATCGTCTTCTTCGCGTTCGCCTGGTTCACCGTCTTAGGCGGGATGGACGATTACCTGAAGCTCAAACACGCCCACAGCGACCGGGGGCTGTCCCAGGCGACAAAATTTTTCTGCCAGGTGGCGTTTGGACTGATCCTCGGCGCCGTGTTCTTGATGCCCGGCGTATCCCCGGTCGCCCCCACGATCGCGTCCAAGCTGTACCTGCCGTTCATCAAGGCGCCGATCCTCGACTTAGGCTGGTGGTACTTGCCGTTCATCGCGTTCGTCGTCGTCGCCATCGCCAACTCGGTTAACTTCGCGGATGGCCTCGACGGGTTAGCCATCGTGCCGGTGTCGTTCACGATCGCCGTCTACGGGGTGTTCGCGTACGTCATCGGGAACACCATCTATTCCAGCTACCTCCAGTTCTTCTACCTCTCCGGCAGCGGGGAGCTGACGGTCATCTGCGCCGCCATCTTCGGGGCCAGCCTCGGCTTCCTCTGGTACAACGCCTACCCCGCCCAGGTGTTCATGGGGGATGTCGGGTCGCTCACCTTAGGCGGCATCATCGGGACGCTCGCCGTGCTCCTCAAGCAGGAATTCCTGTTCCTGATCGTCGGCGGGGTGTTCGTGATCGAAGCGTTCTCCGTCCTCATCCAGGAGAAGATCGGAGTCAACTGGCTCGGCCGAAGGATGTTCTACCGCGCGCCCATCCATCAGACGTTCCAGCACCGCGGCCTGGCCGAGACGAAAGTCGTCGTCCGGTTCTGGATCATCGCCGGGATTCTGGCCCTCATCGGGCTGTCGACGTTGAAGATTCGCTGACAGGAGACCACGTATGCTGCACTTTGAGTACTCCAAATGGGTGCCTGAGCCGGACGAACAGAAGAACAAGCTCGATGAGTTGATGAACATCTTCAGCTACATCCTCATCCAGACGAACGGGAATGTGGAAGAAGCGTTAGACTGGATGAAATTCTTAGACAACCGGTACGGTATCTTCGGGGACGAGACGAATTTCGAGGAATTCCTGCAGGAACTCGAACGGCAGGGGTACATCGAACGGCAGAAGACGGTCTACGTCCTGACGGATAAAGGGGGACGGCGGATCCGGGAGGATTCTCTGAAGCACATCTTCAGCTCCCTCAAGAAGGGCCTCTCCGGGAGTCACGACACCCCGTACGAGGGGGAAGGCGTCGACCGGACGAGCGAGACGAGGCCGTACCGGTTTGGCGACCCGGCGACCAACATCGACTTCACGTCAACCCTCAGCAACACCATCCGGCGCGACGGGTTCGACTTGCGGCTTCAGGAAGAAGACTTCGAGGTGTATGAGGTCGAGCACACGACCGCCTGCGCGACGGTGATGCTGCTCGACATCAGTCACAGCATGATCCTGTACGGGGAGGACCGGATCTCGCCCGCCAAGCGGGTGGCGTTAGCGTTAGCGGAATTGATCCTCCGGAAGTACCCGAAGGACCAGCTCGAGCTCGTCCTGTTCGGCGACCAGGCGAAGCGGGTCAACGTCGAGGACCTGCCGTTCGTCTCCGTCGGCCCGTACCACACGAACACGAAAGCGGCGCTGGGGCTGGCCCGGAACCTCCTCCGCCGGACGAGGAACGTCAACAAGCAGGTCTTCATGATCACAGACGGCAAGCCGTCCGCCATCTATGAGAAGAACGGCCGCCTGTACCGCAATTCGTTCGGCCTCGACCCGAAGATCGTCAACCGGACGCTCGACGAGGCAGTAGCCTGCCGGCGGGAAAAGATCACGATCTGCACGTTTATGGTGGCGCAGGACCCGTACTTGATGAGTTTTGTGCAGAAGTTGACGGAGATGAACCGGGGGCGGGCGTACTTCTCGTCGCTCGACAACTTGGGCGAGTACATCTTGGTCGACTACGTGCGGAACCGGAAGCGGCGGGTGAGTTGAGGGGAAGAAATCCGGGGTACGGGGTTCGGGATTCGGGGAGAAAACATCGGGATACGGGGTACGGGATACGGGGTACGGGAAAGCATACAGAAGGACACCCACAAGGGGTAGCCTTATACTCATGCTGTCATTCCCGCGCAAGCGGGAATCCATTTCCCGGACCCCGAATCCCGTACCCCGTCTTGTCTCTTTTCCCGGACCCCGTACCCCGAATCCCGTACCCCGGGTTTTTCTCATCCAACCTGATCGAGGATCGCCCGGAGATCGCGCCGCACGCACGTGAAGATCGGGGTGTCCCGCAGCGTATACCGGCTGCCCTCGGTCTCCCGCAGCTCCATGACGAGGTCGAGGAAATCATCCGGCTTGTCCGTCTCGAACGCGACGACGAACTCCTGGTCGTCCAGGCCGAACGAGTACGTCGTGTTGAGCTTGACGGAGGCGTACCGGTGGCCGACCTCGATGTGCTCGTTCATCATCCCCTGGCGGGTGGCTTTCGACAGCCGGTACCAGTCCCGCGTCTTGACGAACGGGTAGACGAACAGGTACTTGGCCTCTCCGGGGATGATGTGCAGCCGGGTGCCTTCCTGGCCTTCGTGGTGGTGTCTGTCCACGTAGATCGATCGTTTCGTCATCGACAGGAGTGAGTACGGGGTGTCCAGGTATTTCCCCAGGCCGGTCCGGAGGAGCTGCGCGGTCATCTCCTGGAACGACTCGATCTCGTACCCGATCCGCCAGAGCATGAAATCGGTGTCGGCGCGGAGTCCGACCGTCGAGTACGGCAGGACGATCATCTGCGGGAGAAACTGCTCGACCACGCCCGCGAATTCCCGCTTCCCCTCGTCCTGCTCGGACGCGGGCAGCCGGCGCCAGGCGGAATCGGCCTTGTAGAACGCGAAATTGACGTACTGCCGCCGCGCCGGCTCAGCCGGTTCCGTCCCCCGGCCTCGGCCAGATCGTTCATGGCTACTCATCGGATGTCTCCATCTATAGTTTTTCAGAAAAAGAAATAAATCGTCTCAGCCTTGCACCTCACCCCTACGCCCCGGTCTTGGCGTTGAGGACTTCCTTGAGCACCTCCAGAAAGACTTCATTCTCCCGGTGCGTACCGACCGACACCCGGATGAAATTGGGCATTCCGAACGCACGACGGATCAAGATTTTTCGGGCTTCCAGTTGATCGACGAGCGGCTTCGTATCGCGTCCGACGTCCGCGATCACGAAGATCGTCTGCGTCTTCACCGGCTTCAGACCAAGCCGGGCCAGCTCGGTGTACAGGTATTCTTTCTCCGTGCGGACATGCGTTCGCACGCGCTGAACATGCTCATCATCATCGAACGCGGCGATCGCCGCCGCATCGCCGATGATGGTCCGGCCCAGCCAGCCGAGATAGAACGGTTTGACCCGTTCGATCAGACTCGGATGACCGATGCCGTACCCGATGCGCATCCCGCCCAGGCCGTAAGCCTTGGACATCGTTTTGGTGACGAACAGGTTGCGTTTCGTCTTCGTCAGCGGGATGACGCTGGGATACTGCTCATCATCCACGAAATCCAGGTACGCTTCATCGACGCAGACGATGATATTCTCCGGCACGCTGTCGATGAATTTCCGCAGTGCGTCCGCCGGGAGAAGCTGGCCGGTCGGGTTGTTCGGGTTGGTGATGGAGACGATCTTCGTGTCGGACGTGATCGCCTTCCGGACGACGTCGAGGTCGATCTGGAGGTCTTTCGTCAGTTTCACCCGGACGACCGGTCTGCCGATATCCTCCGCCATTCCTGAAATAGCTCCGTACCCCGGCTCCGGTTCGACGACTCCTCCGCCGTTGACGATCGCCGTCAGGGTGATGGCGTTCAGGATCTCAGAGGAGCCGACGCCGTTGGCCACCATATCCGCCGTGACCCCGTGGTGCCGGGCGATGGCCTCGTGCAGCACCGGCTCGCGGGCCGGGTACCGGTTGAGGGCGAACAGTTTTTTGGCCGCCGCTTCGACCGCGTGCGGGGAGGGGCCCAGCGGGTTCTCGTTGATCGACAGTTGGACGAGCCCAGGGTCTTCCAATCCTGCGCCGTACACCAGTCGCCCTTTCGGGCCGCCGACCATCGCGGCGGCGGTCTTCCACAAGGACGCGCTCGCCAGGGTGGTCAGCCCCCCGGCGACGGCGGTCTGGATGAATCGACGACGGGATACCGCGATAGGCGATGGAGTACTCATGATGTCCTCCTTGATAAAGCAAGGATGAAGGGGTAAGGACGAAGGACGAACAGTAAGGATTCATGAAACGTGTCATTCCCACGCAAGCGGGAATCCATCGCTTTGGCCTTCGTCCTTGTAGTGGTGAATGTAATCATACTTGTCGAAATTACAAGGATTTTCTCTTTATAGTACACCGGGCAGACAAATTCCTTGACAGAAAGCCGATATTTTTTTATGATAAGAATATTCCAGCCGGTGTATCCATGTTAAACAAGGGACGAAGTCGTTCAGAAGTAAGGACGAAGGAGTAAGGACGAAGGACGAAATTGAAAGGATGAAAGACAACTCTCTTGTTTCTGTCATTCCCGCGCAAGCGGGAATCCATCATCTTTTTCGTCCTTTGTCCTTCATACTTCGTCCTTGCAGTCATGAAAGGGGAGAGGTCATGAAGACGCGCGCGCTCGTCGTGGGCCTGATGGGGGTCTGCCTCCTCTGCTCCGGACTCATCGGGTGTTTCTCGTTTTTTCAATCGACGCCCATAGACCCGTTGGCCCTTCAGGTGAAACAGGAGCAGGCGGACGTCAAACGCCTGCAGACGTCTGCCGACAGTCTGGCTGCCAACCGGAGGCGGGTGTGGGAGGATATCCAGACGCTGAAAGTGCTACAGACGCTGACGCCCGACCAGATCGCGGCGTTGCCCGGGATGGAAGGGAAAGAAAACCTGATGACGTCTGCGAGTGCCTCAGATACGAGTCGGCAGTCGTCGTCAGCCATGCAGGCCGAGAAGAAGGGCATCGTCGGCAGCATTACGGGCAGTATTACCGGGTTCTTCGGGAAGATCGGGAACGGACTGAAGAAGCTCTGGCCGTTTTAAGGCAGTGATCGGTGGTCGGTTAAAAACCAGACGATTCTCTAAACCAAAACAGCATGGCAAGCCTTCACCCGCCATGCTGTTTGTGTTTTACCCGTCACTCGTCACTGATTTGACTCGCTCTTCTCCCCGGTGCTGTCTGCGGCCTTCTTCCCCTTGCTCTCGGATTCTTCAGACGCGGCCGCCCGGTCGACCAGCTCCAAGATCGACAACTCCGCCGCATCCCCCTGCCGGTGGCCGACGTGGATGATCCGGGTATACCCGCCGTTCCGGTCACGGTACCGGGGCGCGATGGAGGTGAACAGCTTGGACACGACGGCTCGATTCTGCACGACCCGGAGCACCTGTCGCCGCGCATGGAGGTCGTCTCGTTTGGCGAACGTGATCAGCCGTTCGACGACGCTCCGGGCTTCTTTCGCTTTGGCCGTCGTCGTTTCCACCCGTTCCCGGTCGAGGACCGACGTGGCTAAGTTGGCCAGCATCGCCCGGCGGTGACCGACCGTCCGGCCGAGTTTCCGCCCCTGTTTTCGGTGTCGCATCGGTGACTCCTGGTTTACTTTTCTTTCTCGGCCGGAGCACGGTACCTCTCGATCTTCATCCCGAACGAGAGTCCCAGGTCGCTGAGGATTTGATTCAATTCCGTCAACGACTTGCGGCCAAAGTTCCGGTACTTCAGCATCTCCGCCTCACTCTTCTGCACCAGGTCGGCGAGCGTCTTGATCTCCGCCGCGCGCAGACAGTTGCTCGACCGGACGGACAGCTCCAGTTCCTCCACGTTCATCCTCAGGAGGTTCCGGATTCGCTCGACTTCCTCATCGACCTCCTCGTCCATCGTCGTGACCGGCTCCTCGTGCGCGCCGATGAAGAGTTGAAGATGGTCTTTGAGGATACTGGCGGCGGCGGACAGCGCATCCTTGGGCTGAATGCTTCCGTCTGTCCAGACTTCCAGGACGAGCCGGTCGTAGTCCGTGCGCTGTCCCACCCGGGTATTCTCGACATGGTAGTTGACTTTCGTCACCGGGGTGAAGATTGAGTCGAGCGGGATCACCCCGATCGGCTGGCCCGGGTCTTTATTCTGTTCCGCCAGGGCATAACCCCGTCCCCCAGCCACATGAATCTCCATACGGAGTCGCCCCCCCTCGTCGAGGGTGGCGATGTGGAGGTCGGGGTTGAGGATTTCGACATCCGCATCCGTCTGGATATCGAGGGCGGTCACCTCGCCCTTCCCCTCCGCTTCCAGGAGCAGTACTTTCGGATGATCCACGTGCAGGATGAGCCGGATCTCTTTCAGGTTGAGGATGATTTCTGTCACGTCCTCGACGACGTTCGGGATGGTCGTGAACTCATGCGGCACCCCATCGATGCGGACGGCGGTCACCCCCGCGCCCGGCAGGGAGGAGAGCAGGACCCGCCGCAACGCGTTGCCGACGGTCGTCCCAAACCCGCGTTCCAGCGGCTCGACCGCGAACCGTCCATACCGGCTGTTCAACGCCGCGTCATCGACCGTCACACCTTTTGGCATTTGGAAGTTTTTCAATTTCATAGCAGCACGTGCCCCCTGCACACAGGCTCAACTGTCGAGCATGACCCCCAATTCACCGCACAGGCCCACGAACCGGCTACTTCGAGTACAATTCGATGATCAACTGCTCCTGAACAGGCGTCGGAATACTCTCGCGGAGCGGCATCTCCAGGAGCCTGCCGGTCAGGGTGGTTTTGTCCAGGTCGAGCCACGGCACGGACGGCCGCTGGCTGGCGACACGCAACGAGGCATGGATGGTATCGAGCTGCCGGCTGCGTTCCTTCACCCGGACGACATCGCCCACCCGAAGCACCGAGGATGGGACGTCGACGAGCCGGTCGTTGACCAGGATATGGCGATGGGAGACGAGCTGGCGGGCCGCTTTCCGGGAGGACGCGAACCCGAGACGGTAGACGATGTTGTCCAGCCGGGTCTCGAGCAGTTGGAGCAGGCGTTGCCCGGTGACTCCATGCTCGCGCGCTGCTTTATCGAAATAATTCCGGAACTGCGTCTCCAAGAGACCGTATGCTTTGCGGGTCTTCTGCTTCTCACGAAGTCGGACGGCGTATTCGGTCGGCTTCTTCCGGCCGGTCTGGCCGTGCTGACCCGGCGGAAACGCCCGGCGATCCACCGCGCACTTCTCCGAGAAGCACCGATCCCCCTTCAGGAAGAGCTTGACCCCTTCACGCCGGCACACCCGACAACTCGCATCCGTATACCGTGACATAGAGACTCCTAAGTAATAAGGACGAAGGATGAAGGACGAAAAGGACAAACTGCCGTTACTTTGTTTCGCCCTTTCTTGTTCGTCCTTCGTACTTTGTACTTCGTCCTTGCTCTTTTACACCCTTCGGCGTTTGGGGGGACGGCACCCGTTGTGGGGAATGGGGGTGACATCCCGGATGGCCGCGATCTCCAGACCGGCAGCCTGCAGCGACCGGATGGCCGATTCACGCCCCGCGCCCGGGCCTTTGACCCACACCTCGACCCGCCGCAGCCCCAGCTCCATGGCCTCCTTCGCGGCCGCTTCCGCGGCGACCTGCGCCGCAAACGGGGTACTCTTCTTCGAGCCTTTAAACGAGCCGCCCTTCCCGCCGCTCGACCAGGAGATCGCACGCCCCTGGGTATCCGTGATCGTGACGATCGTGTTGTTGAACGTCGCCTGGATATGCGCGATCCCGTTCGAGTCGACCCGGCGCTCTTTCTTGCGTGCCTTGCTCCGTTTCCCTGTTGCCACGCTCATCCCTCCCGTCACTGAACGTGCAAACGTTCTAACGTGCCAACGTGTGAACGCATCTACTTCGACCGTTTCGCGCCGATCGTCCGCCGGGGACCTTTCCGCGTACGTGCGTTCGTCCGGGTGCGCTGGCCGTGCATGGGCAGTCCCCGCCGATGGCGCAGCCCACGATAGCATCCGATGTCCATCAGGCGGCGGATGTTGAAGGCCACATCCCCCCGGAGCGCGCCCTCCGTACGGTGGTTGTTCTCGATCGTCGCCCGGAGTTTCGCGATCTCACTGTCATTCAGGTCCTTGACGCGGGTATCCGGGTTGACTCCGGCCGCGGCCAGGACGGTTCGAGCGAGGGTCGGACCGATCCCGTAGATGGAGGTGAGCCCGACCTCGATCCGTTTCTCCTTGGGCAGGTCGACCCCGGCGATTCGTGCCACAGACTCCTCCTTGTGATGAGCAGGCGATCCAGTGTCCGTCGTCAGTTATCGCGTCGTTCAAGGACGGTGGACACAGAACCGCTTACCCCTGGCGCTGTTTATGCCGGGGGTTGCGGCAGATAATTCGTACGACGCCCTTCCGGCGGACTACCTTGCAGTGTTCACAAATCTTTTTCACCGATGCACGTACTTTCATCCGACGAGTCCTCTGAATTCCAGGGCGATCACAGAGGGTCGCCCCTACTTATACCGGTAGACGATCCGGCCACGGGTCAGGTCATACGGCGACAATTCCACCATCACTTTATCCCCCGGCAGAATCCGGATGAAATTCATCCGCACCTTCCCGGAGATATGCGCCAGAATCTGATGACCGTTCTCCAACTCCACCCGGAACGACGCGTTGGGCAGGGATTCGACCACAGTCCCTTCGACCTGAACCGGCGGTTCTTTCGGCATCCAGGCATCCTCTCAGAGCGTGGTCATGATACACGGCCCGTTGTCGGTAATCAGGACGGTATGCTCGAAATGGGCCGACAACGACGCGTCCCGAGTCGCGATCGTCCAATGATCCGGCTTCGTATACACCTCAAAACTCCCCATGTTCACCATCGGCTCGATCGCCAGCACCATCCCCCGTTTGAACCGGGGGTTCGGCCGGGGAATCCCGAAATTCGGCACCTGGGGTTCCTCGTGCATGCTCCGGCCGATCCCATGGCCGACCAGGTCACGGACGACCGAGTACCCCTCGGCTTCCACGTACTGCTGGATGGCCTGTGAGAGGTCTGAGAGACGATTCCCGGCCCGGGCCGCCTCGATCCCCCGGTAGAGCGACGCCTCGGTCACGGCCAGAAGCCGCTTCGCCGCTGGCGGAATCGGCCCGACAGGGAAGGTCATCGCTCCATCCCCGCAGTATCCGCCCTTCTTCACCCCGATGTCGATGCTGACGATCTGTCTGGCTTCGAGCCGGCGCTTGCCGGGCAGCCCGTGCACGACCTCGTCGTCGATCGACACGCAGATGTTCGCCGGGTACCCCATGAACCCCTTAAACGCCGGGACCCCGCCCCGAGCCCGGATGAACGTACTGACGATCGCGTCGAGTTCCGCCGTCGTGATGCCGGGCACGACGTACTCGCCGATCATCTCGAACGCTTCCGCCACGATCCGGCTGCTCTCCCGGATCAGGCCGATCTCTTTCTCGGTCTTCAGCAGGATCATCGGCACGTCTGGCCATCCTCATAAGGACGAAGGATGAAGGTCGAAAAGAACATTCTGTCTTATACTTTTCGTCCTTCGTCCTTACCCCTTCGTCCTTGCCGTTCCTGGAAGGCTGGCGAGAATCCGTTCTTCGACGACCTGCGGGGACGCATTCCCGTCGATACTCCGCAACAACCCGTCGACACGGTAGAACTCTTTCAGCGGCGCGATCTCTCGCAGGTACACGTCGAGCCGGTGCATGACCGTCACGGCGTCATCATCCAGACGATGCGTCAGACCGCTCCCGCACACGTTACAGACCCCCTGGACGCGCGGCTGATCCGTCTTCTCGTTGTAGTTCCGGTGACACGACGGACAGATGAGCCGGTGGGACAGCCGCTCGATGATGACGTCCCGTTCGACCTCGATACTCACGACCGCCTCGATCGGGGTCTGGAGTCGCTCCAGCAGGGTGTTCAGGTACGACGCCTGGCTGAGCGTCCGCGGAAACCCGTCGAGGATGAACCCGTTCGCGCAATCCGGCTCGCGGAGTCGCTCCTCCAGCACCCGGATCATGATGGGATCAGGGACGAGCTCCCCGGCTTCCATGTACGCTTTCGCCTGCAGGCCCACCAGGGTCCCGCGCTGGATGGCGGAACGGAGCAGATCGCCCGTTGAAATATGCGGGATCTGCAACTGTTCACCGAGCATCCGGGCTTGTGTTCCCTTACCCGCTCCCGGGGCGCCGACCAGAATCAATCGCATAGCCTCTTCACCGCGGGGAAGGGAACAGAGCACACGTCCCCGACTCGGTCACTGCCGCCCTCGGAGCCGTCCTCGTCGCATGAACCCCTCGTAATGGCGCATGACGAGATGAGATTCGACCTGCTGCAGCGTATCCAGTGCCACACCGACCACGATCAGCAACGCCGTCCCCCCGAAGAAAAAGGACACATTCATGCTACGGATGATGAGGAACGGCAGGATGGCGATCAACGCTAAGAAAATCGCGCCCGGCAGGGTAATGCGCGTCAAGATCCGGTCGAGGTACTCGGCCGTCCGCTTGCCCGGCCGGATGCCGGGCACAAACCCGCCGACTTTTTTCATGTTATCCGCCACATCGACCGGGTTGAAGATGATCGCCGTGTAAAAGTACGTGAAGAAAATGATCATCAGCGCGTACAGGAAATCGTAGATCGGCGCGCCCGGCTGGAACCAGTTGGCGATCGTCTGCATCACCTGGTTGGTGGGGAAGAACGTCGTGATCGTGTTCGGGGCAAACATGATCGACTGGGCGAAGATGATCGGAATCACCCCGGCGGCGTTGACCCGTAACGGCAGATGCGTACTCTGCCCGCCGTACACTTTGCGCCCGACGACCCGGCGCGGGTACTGCACCAGGATCCGCCGCTGCGCCTGCGTGATCAGGACGACGGCGGCGACGATGGCGACCATGATGGCCATCAGCGCGACCTCGACCAGGACATTCCGGAGGCCGTTCATGACCGCCTCCACCTCGTTCTTGACGGCGATCGGGAACCGGGCGACGATGCCGATAAAGATGATGAGCGAAATCCCGTTCCCGATCCCGCGCTCGGTGATCTGCTCCCCTAACCACATGATGAAGATCGTCCCGGTGGTCATCGTGATCATCGTGAGCAGCTTGAACCCGATGCCGGGGTCGACGACCGCCGACCGGCCGAGGTCATCCCGCACGCTCTCCAGCCAGACGCTGATCCCGTACGACTGGAGGATCGACAGGATGACCGTGCCGTACCGGGTGTACTGATTGATCTTCTTCTGCCCTTCCTGTCCCTCCCGCTGCAGCTTCTGCAGGAAGGGGACCATCGACCCGAGGAGCTGGAGAACGATCGACGCGCTGATGTACGGCATGATGCCGAGGGCGAAGATCGTCGCCCGCTCGAACGCGCCGCCGACGAACATGTCGTACAGCCCGAAGATCGTCCCGCCCATGCGGGCGAAGAAGGCGCTGAGCACCACCCGGTCGATCCCGGGCGTGGGCACCTGCCCGCCGATCCGGTAGATGACCAGGATGGCGAACGTGAAGAGGATGCGTCGGCGCAGTTCCGGGATCTTGAACGCGTTCTGGAAGCTCTCGATCATCGACCGATCACCTCGACGGTCCCTCCCGCCGTCTCGATCTTGCTCCGGGCCGACTCGCTGAACGCGTGCGCCCTCACGGTGAGCGGTTTATCCAGGATGCCATCGCCGAGGACTTTGACCGGCTGGTCGCTGTGCCGGATGACCCGCCGGGTCTTCAAGGCGGCAGGGTCGACCACCGCTCCCTGATCCCACGCCCTCAACGCATCGAGGTTGATCACCTGGTAGTCCGTCTTGAAGATGTTCGTGAACCCGCGTTTGGGGAGCCGTCGCTCTAAACGCATCTGTCCGCCCTCGAACGACGGTTTGAGTTTCTTGCCCGCCCGGGCTTTCTGGCCTTTCGCCCCACGGCAGGCCGTCTTGCCGTGACCAGAGCCGGGGCCCCGTCCGACCCGCTTTGGCTTCTTGATCGCGCCCGGCGCGTAATGGAGTGCGACATCAGACATAGGGTTCCTGCTTTCGATAAACAGCATCATAAAGGTTAAGAAACCTACCGTCTTTCACTCAACCTTAACCTCACCCTGCCTTGTGTTCTTCGATCTTCTCGACCTCAACAAGATGTTTCACCCGGAAGATCATCCCGCGGATCTGCGGCGTGTCCTCGTGGACCACGCTCTGGTGCATCCGGTGAATGCCCAGGGCGCGCAACGTCTCGCGTTGCCGTCTCTCACGCCCAATCGCGCTCCGCCGTTGGGTCACCTTCACGCGCACACCCATCGCCTACCCTTTCACCGCTTCGACCTCGACCTGCCGAACCCTCGCCACATCGGACGCCAGTTTGAGCTGCAGGAGGCCGTCGAGCGTGGCCTTCGCCACGTTGTAGGGGTTCGACGACCCTAAGGATTTGGTCAGGATGTTGTGCACCCCGGCCGACTCTAAGACCGCGCGCGCCGCGTCCCCCGCGATCACTCCCGTGCCCGGGGCGGCTGGCTTGAGGATGATCTCTGACGCACTGAACCGTCCGAGCACCCGATGGGGAATCGTGCCATGCACGATCGAGACGGATTGGAGGTGCTTCTTGGCCGCCTCGGTCGCTTTCCGGATGGCTTCGGAGAGTTCCAGGGCTTTCCCCATCCCCAGGCCGACATGGCCCTTCCCATCCCCGACGGCGATCAGCGCGTTAAAGCTGAACGTCCGGCCCCCTTTGACCACTTTGGCGACCCGATTGATGTCCACCAACCGTTCCGTCAGATCGAACTCATCCGCGTTAATCCGTGGCACTGTGCACTCCCTTTCCCGCGTTCCCGATGAGACTCCGCTGGACGGGTTAGAACTCGACCCCGCCTTCGCGCACCCCCTCCGCCAGGGCTTTCACCCGGCCGTGGTACCGGTACCCGGCCCGGTCGAACGCCACCTTCAGGATCCCCTGCTGGCAGGCTCGCTCCCCCAGGACTTTCCCCACCAACCGGCTCTGCGCGATCTTGTTCATCCCCGATTCGATCTGCTGCCGGACGTCCAGGATCGTCGTGGATGACGCGACGAGCGTGGCCCCTGAGGTGTCATCGATGATCTGGGCATAGATGTGTTTCAAGCTCCGGTACACGCACAACCGGGGACGCTCGGGCGTCCCGTTGATTTTTTGCCTGACCCGCCGATGCCGGCTGGCCCTCATGAGGGCTCGACTGGTTTTCTTCTGTGCCATCTCTCTGACTCCACATACTGACCACCGACCACCGCCTTACACCCCCGTCTTCCCGGCCTTCCGACGAACCTGCTCCCCTTCGTACCGAATCCCTTTGCCTTTATACGGCTCCGGCTTCTTGAACGACCGGATGATGGCCGCGATCTGGCCGACTAACTGTTTGTCGATCCCCGACACCACGATCCGCGTCTGGTTGATGACCTCGACCTGAATACCCGGCGGGGTCTGAAGGATGATCGGATGGGAGAAGCCCAGCGCCAGCGTCAGGTTGGGCCCCTGGGCTTCGGCACGGTAGCCGACTCCCTGGATTTCGAGCACCTTGCTGAACCCGGCCGTGACGCCCTGGATCATGTTGGCGATGAGCGACCGCGTCAGCCCGTGCAGGGACCGCCCGAACTTGGTCTCAGACCCACGTTCGATGACGACGCTCCCGTCGTCGAGACGGGCGGTGATGGTCGGATGGACGGGGCACGACAACTCCCCTTTCGGGCCGTGGACCGTCACCATCTGACCGTCGATCGCGACCGTCACCCCGGCCGGGATGGCGATTGGCCGTTTTCCGATTCTGGACACGATGCCCCTCCCTTACCACACGTAACAGAGGACTTCGCCGCCCGTCCGCAACCGGCGGGCGTCTTGATCCGTCAGAAGCCCCTTCGGGGTCGTCAGGATGGCCACGCCAAGCCCGTTTAAGACCTTTGGGATGTCCTCCACCCCGACGTACACCCGCCGCCCTGGCTTACTTACCCGCTGCAGGGACGAGATCACCGGCGCTCCGTCGGGGCCGTATTTCAGGTAGATCTTGAGGGTCCCTTGTTTCTGGTCGTCCACATAGACGAAGCTGTTGATGAATTTCTGTTCGAGCAGAATACGAGCGATCTCGCGCTTGACCTGCGACGCCGGGATTTCCACCTTGGCATGGCGCGCCTGACAGGCATTGCGCACCCGGGTCAGCATATCAGCGATCGGGTCGGTCATCGACATCAGTCTTCCCCCTTCGGACGGGACGCCCTGGGTGCTCGTCTGTCCCTACCAACTGGCTTTCGTCACGCCGGGAATCTCCCCCTGGAGCGCCAGTTCCCGAAAACAGATACGACAGAGGCCGAATTGACGCAGATACCCACGGGGCCGGCCGCACCGATGACAGCGGTTGTACTGTCGGACCTTGTATTTCTGTGGTCGCTTGGCTTTGGCGATTAACGACTTCTTGGCCACACATCCCCCTCTCGTCACCGGACGTCCCTGTCGGCGCTCCTACGCACGCCGGAACGGCATCCCCAATTGCCGCAGCAGTTCGGCACTCTCTTCATCCGACCGGGCAGTCGTGACGATCGTGATGTCCATCCCACGGAGTCGATCCACGCGATCGTAGCTGACTTCCGGGAAGATCGTCTGCTCAGACAATCCCAGGGTGTAGTTTCCCCGGCCGTCGAATGACTTGGTCGGAATCCCGCGAAAATCACGAATCCTCGGGATGGCGACGTTGATCAGACGGTCGAGGAACTCGTACATCCGGCTGCCCCGGAGGGTCACCCGGCACCCGATCCCCATCCCTTGCCGGAGTTTAAAGTTGGAGATCGATTGCTTCGCCCGGGTCACGACCGCTTTCTGCCCGGTGATGGCCGCGAGATCAGCCACCGCCGCATCCAGGACGTTCGCGTTCTGGGTCGCATCCCCCACCCCCATGTTCAACACAACCTTCTCGACCCGGGGCACCTGCATGATATTCCGGTACTGGAACGCCTTCATCAGCGCCGGAACGATTTCCGACCGGTATCGGTCCTTCAAGCGCGCCATCGTCTCCATCCCTCTATGCGGCCGGGATCACTTCCCCACAGCGCTTGCACACCCGCGCCCGCTTCCTGTCGTCCATCAGCCGCCGCTCCACGCGGGTTCCCTGGTTGCAACGCGGGCACACCACCATGACGTTCGAGATATGGATCGGGGCTTCTTTCTCGACACGCCCCCCCTGCGGGTTGATCTGAGATGGGCGGGTATGCCGGATGATGAAGTTAATCCCCTCCACGATGAGGCGTCGCTTGTCGGGAATGAGCTTCAACACCCGTCCGGTCTTCCCCCGGTCATCCCCCGCGATGACCATGACGGTGTCACCTTTACGTACGTGCATACGCAGAGTCCTCTTTCACAACACTTCCGGCGCCAATGAGACGATCTTCATGAACTGCTTTTCCCGGAGTTCCCGCGCAACCGGCCCGAAGATGCGGGTGCCGCGCGGCTCCCCTTCCGCGTCGATCAAGACGGCAGCGTTGTCGTCAAACCGGATGTACGAGCCATCCTTGCGGCGGGCCTCCTTGCGCACCCGGACGACGACCGCGCGCGCCACCTCCCCTTTCTTCACCGTCCCCCCTGGGATGGCATCCTTGACCGTGACCACGATCGTGTCCCCTAAATGCGCGTACCGGCGCTTCGACCCGCCCATGACCTTGATGCACCGGACTTGTCGCGCCCCGGTATTGTCCGCCACGTTCAACCACGTATACTCTTGGATCATCGCGACCAACCTTCTCTGTCTATACCTGTTCTGCGCGTTTCACGACCTCAACGAATCGCCATCGCTTCAGTTTGCTCAGCGGGCGGGTTTCCATCACCCGGACGACATCCCCGACCTGGCACGTCTGGTCCTCATCGTGGGCCATGAGGGTGGTCGTACGTCTGATGTACCGGCCGTACAGGGGATGGCGCACCTGCCGATCCACGGCGATAACGACCGTTTTTTTCATCGCATTGCTGACGACCCGTCCGACTCGGACTTTTCGTTGCCCACGCTCGCTCATGCCTGCTCTCCTGACTCCCCCGACGAACGGGTGTCCGTCCCGACGAGCGACCGAAGTCCTAAGTGGTGTTCGCGAATGATCGTGTGAATCCGGGCAAGATCACGACGGATAGCCCGGCTCCGGGTCGGGTTGGTCTGCTGTCGGGTCGCTCTCTGAAACTCCAGGTTGTACCGCTCTTCCTCCAATTCCATCACCTGTTGGAGCAGTTCCGCTTCTGAGAGCTGACGAATCTCATGCGGTTTCATCCGGCTCTCCCTTCCGGCCGGCGGCCTGTGTGAGTTCTTCCCGGACGATGAACCGGGTCTTAATGGGCAGCTTGTGCGAGGCCAGCCGCATCGCTTCCCGCGCCACCTCGACCGGCACCCCCTTCATCTCGAACAGAATCCGGCCCGGTTTGACCACCGCCACCCAGTACTCCGGGTTGCCTTTGCCCTTTCCCATTCGGGTCTCCGCCGGTTTGATGGTCACCGGCTTGTCCGGGAAGACCCGGATCCACATTTTCCCACCCCGCTTGACATGGTGGATCATCGCCACACGCGCCGCCTCGATCTGCCGGTTGGTCAGCCAGCCCGGGTCGAGCGCCTGTATGCCGACATCGCCGAACTCCAGGGTCGCCCCACGGTCCGCCTTCCCAGTCATCCGGCCGCGCTGTTGTTTCCGGTGTTTCACCCGCTTCGGCATCAACATCGGACGTCGTCTCCCACTCCGTTACTGCATCCCTCAATTCCTGCGCGCTCGCCCGGTCGCCCGTGTCTCAGGCTCACGCGGCGCCTGCCCCGTGGGCTGTTCCCCCACCAACACATCCCCCTTGCAGATCCACACCTTCACCCCGACACACCCGTAGGTGGTATGCGCCGTCGATCTCGCAAAGTCGATATCGGCACGCAGCGTATGCAGCGGCACGCGGCCATCATGAAAACTCTCCGTCCGGGCCATCTCCGCCCCGCCCAGCCGGCCCCCGCACGTGATCTTAATCCCTTCAGCTCCCATCCGCATCGCGGCCGTGATCGCCTTCTTCATCGCCCGCCGGAAACTGACCCGCTGCTCCAATTGCCGGGCGACACTCTCCCCGACTATCTGGGCATCCAACTCCGGCCGGCGAATCTCCTGAATGTTGATGTACACATCCTTCTGGGTGAGATGCTGCAACTCATCCCGGAGTTTATCGACCTCGGCGCCCTTGCGTCCGATCACGATGCCCGGCCGTGCGGTATGAATCCCGATGGTGACTTTCTTGGGGGCCCGTTCGATCTCCACCCTGGCGATCCCGGCGCGCGACAGACGGCTCTTCACGTACCGGCGGATCATCAGGTCTTCCTGGATGAGCCCCGCCATGTTTTTATCTGCATACCAATTTGACTGCCAGGTCTTGATGACGCCCAGTCGAAACCCGATCGGATGCGTTTTTTGTCCCACCCTGCACTCTCCTGTCTGGCCGACGCCCGGTCCGCGCGCTTACACGGCCGTCTCCGAGACGACAACGGTGATGTGGCTGGTCCGCTTCCTGAGCCGGGAGGCCATGCCGCGCGGCCCGTAATAGATGCGTTTCTGCATCGGCCCCCCGTCGACGTAGATCGTCTTGATGCGTAAACTCTCGACGTCGACGTTGGCGCTCCCATCCGCGTTGATCGCGTTCGCCGCGGCCGAGCGGACGGTCTTCTCCAACGGACGGGCCGCCGCCTTCGGCACGAACTGCAGGATGTTCAGCGCCTCCTGCACCGTCTTGCCACGGATGAGTTCGACGACCTGACGCAACTTGCGGGCAGAGCCGGGAACCTGTCGCGCCACTGCACGGGCTTCCATGGGTGAAACTCCTTCTTCATTTTAACACCGTCGTTCGCTCCGTGATCCGTCCACTATGCCCGCGGAACGTCCGGGTCGGGGCAAACTCCCCCAACTTATGGCCGACCATGTTCTCCGAGATGTACACCGGCATGAATTTATTCCCGTTATGGATGGCGAGCGTGTGGCCGACAAACTCCGGGGTGATCGTACAATCCCGCGCCCAGGTCCGGATCACCCGCTTCTCCCCCGTCCGGTTCATCTCTTCGATCTTCCGGAGCACGCTCGGGTCCACATACGGCCCCTTCTTGATCGACCGAGCCATACAGACCTCCTCAAGGCAGTGACAGGTGACGAGTGACAAGTGACGAATAAGAGCCAAGAAAACCTGTCTGTTCAGAATGTTTTTTCTCGTCACTCGTCACTTACAACTCGTCACGGCTCTTCTCACTTCCGTTTCTTCACGATCAACGTGTTCGGCTTCTTCTTCCGTCGCGTCTTAAACCCTTTGGCAAGCTGGCCCCACGGGCTGCACGGATGCCGCCCGCCGGAACTCTTCCCCTCGCCCCCACCCATCGGATGGTCGACCGGGTTCTTCGCCACCCCACGCGAATACGGCCGTTTGCCGAGCCACCGGGACCGCCCCGCCTTCCCGATGGAGATGTTCTCGTGCTCCACATTCCCGACCTGGCCGACCGTCGCGGAACAGAGTAACGGAACTCGCCGGATTTCTCCGGAAGGCAGACGGAGGTGCGCGAACTCCCCTTCCTTCGCCATCAACTGGGCGACAGACCCGGCAGACCGCACGATCTGTCCCCCCCTGCCGGGAGACAACTCGATGTTATGCACCATCGTCCCTAACGGGAGCTTCCCCAGCGGGAGATGGTTCCCGTCCCGGATGTCCGCCATCTCCCCGGACATCACCGTCGCGCCCACGGTGAGGCCCACCGGAGCCAGGATGTACCGCTTCTCGCCGTCGGCGTAATAGAGCAACGCGATGCGGGCAGACCGGTTCGGGTCGTACTCGATCGTTTTGACGCGCGCCGGGATTCCGATTTTCTCCCGCTTGAAATCGATCATCCGGTACAGCCGTTTATGGCCGTTGCCCCGGTGCCGGCTGGTCATCCGGCCCAGGTTGTTCCGGCCTCCACTGCTCTTGAATGACTGGAGCAATGAGGGCTCCGGTTTCGTCGCGGTCACTTCCTCAAACGTCGAGACCGTCTTGAACCGCTGTGACGGCGTGAGGGGTCGAAACGCTCGAACTGGCATGGTGAGATTCCTCAACAACAGTGACGAGTGGCCAATGACGAGTGACGAGAAAGAGCAAAAATGAGTGAGAACATGGAGGTATGATGTTTACTTGTCACTCGTCACTTGTCACTGATTTCAGGCTTACACTCCCGCATACAGATCGATCACATCTCCGGAGGCAAGCGTCACGATCGCCTTCTTCCAATCCGGGCGCTTCCCTTCAAACCGTCCCAACCGTTTGACTTTGCCTTTCATCCGGATCGTCCTGACGGAAACGACATGCACGTGAAAGATCTCCTCGATCGCCCGTCCGATCTCCAGTTTGTTCGCATCACAATCGACCTCAAAGACGTATTTATTCTCTTTCTCCCGTAAGTCGTTGTTCTTTTCCGTCAACAACGGCCTGCCGATGATCGACCGCGCGCGCTTCATGCCTTCAACCCCTCCTCCACCTGCTTCAGCCCCTCACGCGTCACCAGCAGGTACTCGTGATGCAGCATCTCGTGGATGTGCGCCTGGCGGGCAAGGTCGACGAGGACGCCCGGGAGGTTCTGGCAAGATTTGTAGACTGCCGCGTCCGACCGGTCCATCAACACCAGGCACTTCTTCGACCCCAGATTCATCGTCTTCAAGAGAGCGGCCATTCGTGCGGTCTTGGGTTCGTCGAACGCCAGGTTCTCGATCACCAGCACCGCGTCATTCTTCGCCCGTGTCGACAGGACGGACCGGAGGGCGAGCCGTCGGACTTTCTTCGGGATCTCGTACCGGTACTCCCGCGGCTTCGGGCCGAACGCGCGTCCCCCTCCGACCCGGCTGGGCGACCGGGCCGACCCCATGCGCGCCCGTCCCAGACCCTTCTGCCGGAACATTTTCTTGCTCGTAAACTTCACGTCCGATCGGGTCTTCGTCCGGACCGTCCCCTGCCGCTGGTTGGCCAGGTACATCTTCTCCGCCTCGTAGATCGCGTGTTCGTTCGGTTCGATCCCGAACACGTCGGGCGCGAGCTCGATCCGGCCCTGCTCGACCCCATCGGTCCCGTATAATCGCGCTGTCGGCATCCTTGTCCTCACCGTGCGGCGTCCGTCTTCAGGCGGCGCTTTTACGCACGCCTGATCATCACATAGCCGTTCGTGTGACCGGGCACCGCTCCCCTGATCAAGAGGAGGTTGCGGTCGCGGTCGACCCCGACCACCTGGAGGTTCTTGACCGTCACCCGGTTGTTGCCCATCCGCCCCGCCATCCGGGTTCCTTTGAACACGCGGGACGGGTAGGCGCTCGACCCGATCGACCCGGGGGCCCGTTCCCGGTCGCTCTGCCCGCGGGTTCGCGGCCCGCCCGCGAACTTATGCCGCCTGACCACTCCCTGGAACCCGCGCCCCTTCGAAATCCCCGTCACATCGACCAGATCACCGACGGCAAACGTGTCCGCGCCGAACGTCTGACCCGGCTGATACACGCCAGGGTCGTCGACGCGAAACTCCCGGAGCATCGTCTTGGGGGAGACCCCGGCTTTCGTGAAATGCCCTCTCAACGGCTTCGTCGTCCCCTTCTCCCGGCGATCCCCGAACCCGACCTGAACCGCGTCGTATCCGTCCGCCTTCCCAGTCTTTACCTGGGTGATGGAACATGGCCCCGCCTCGATCACCGTGACCGGAACGGCATCCCCATCCGGGGTGAACACCTGAGTCATGCCTAATTTTTTGCCCAACAGACCGTCCATCTCCGGCTCCTACACCCTGATCTCGACATCGACGCCCGCCGGCAGGTCGAGCTTCATCAACGCATCCACCGCCTGGGGGGACGATTCATAGATATCGATCAACCGCTTATGCACACGAATCTCGAATTGTTCTCTCGACTTCTTATCGATGAACGGAGACCGTAAGACGGTGTAGATCGTCCGTTTCGTCGGCAGGGGGATCGGTCCCAACACCTTGGCGCCGGCCCGCTGGACCGCCTGGGCGATCTCCCGCGCGGACTTATCCAGCATCGCATGATCGCACGCTTTTAACCGAATTCGTATCTTCTGACCGGGCATCTGATCCCCTCCTTGACACCTTTGCGTTCTTTGCGGTGAACAAAAGGCTTATTCGAGGATATTCGTGACGACGCCGGCGCCGACGGTGCGGCCACCCTCCCGAATCGCAAACCGCAACTCCCGCTCCATCGCAATCGGCTGCACCAACGCCACCTCCATCGTCACATTGTCCCCCGGC
>JACQVL010000263.1 GCA_016209865.1 Candidatus Latescibacterota bacterium
AAACACACCCTCGTGGCTCCTCATCGCACGGATGCCGAAGCCCGGCAGTTGCGGCTGGACGAGGATGCAAAGCGGCTCCGGCAGGATTTTCCGATCTTGTCCCGAGAGGTGTACGGGAAGCCGCTGGTGTACCTCGACAACGCGGCGACCTCTCAGAAGCCCCTCTCCGTCATCGAGACGCTCTCCGACTATTACCGCCGGTACAACGCGAACGTGCACCGGGGCATTCATGCGCTGAGCGAGGAAGCCACCCGGCGGTATGAAGACGCACGTCTGAAAGTCACCCGGTTCATCAACGCGCCGACGGAGAAGAGTGTCATCTTCGTCCGCAACACTACCGAAGGCATTAACCTGGTCGCCTACGGCTGGGGACGGAAATACGTCCGGCAGGGGGATGAGATCCTGTTGTCGGAGATGGAGCACCACAGCAATCTCGTCCCCTGGCAGATCCTGGCCCAGGAGGTCGGGGCTCAGCTCAAATTCATCGGCATCCATGAGGACGGAACTCTGCGGCTCGAAGACCTGAACCGGCTGATCACCGACCGGACGAAGTTAGTCGCCGTGACCCAGATGTCGAACGTCCTGGGCACGATCAACCCGGTTGCTGAGATCGCGGCGGCGGCGCATCGCAAGGGTGCGCTGATGCTCGTCGACGGGGCGCAGAGCGTCCCGCACATGCCGGTCGACGTCCAGCAGCTCGACTGCGATTTCCTGGCCTTCTCCGGGCATAAGATGCTCGGGCCGACTGGCATCGGGGTGCTGTACGGCCGGAAGGGCATCTTAGAGGAGATGAACCCGTTCTTAGGCGGCGGGGAGATGATCAGCGAAGTCCAGTACGAACGCTCAACGTGGGCGTCGTTACCCCATAAATTCGAAGCGGGCACCCCCAACATCGCGCACGCGATCGGACTCGGCGCCGCGATCGATTACCTGTCGGACGTGGGGATGGACGGGGTCCGAGAGCATGAGGTCGAGTTGACCCGGTACACCATCGAGCACCTGCGGCAGATCGACGGCCTCACGATCTACGGAGCGGCGCCCGACCGGGGCGGAGCGGTGTCGTTTAACCTGCCGGATATTCATCCCCACGACCTCTCCACCATCCTGGATCGTGAGGGGATCGCCATCCGGGCGGGCCATCACTGCGCCCAGCCGCTCGTCCGGAGACTGGGCACCCCGTTCTTTGCGACCGCGCGGGCCAGTCTGTACCTGTACAACACGACTGAAGAAATCGATCTACTGGTCGAGGCCCTTCACAAGGCACGGGCGTTCTTCGGAGGGAATGGGACGCGGTAGCCCCGATGACACGGATTCGGATGGCCCAGTACGGGACCAAGCATGGTCATGCCGCCGGGAAACTCCAGGCGATGCTACAGAACCCTGACGTGGACGTTGCCGGAGTTTTTGAACCGGACCCGGACCGGCGCCGGGAACTGGAGCACTCCGATGGCCCCTTCCGGGGTGTGCGCTGGTTCGATGATGTCCACGCCATGCTCGACGACCCGACGATCGTGGCGATCGCTTCAGAAGGCCGCAACGACGAGAGCTTAGATCAGACCGACCGGATCGTGCGCGCCGGCAAGCACGTCTGGTACGATAAGCCTGCCGGGGACAACTGGGTGCACTGGCAGCGGGTCGTCGCCATGGCGCAGGACAACGGCCTGCTGATCCAGATGGGCTACATGTTCCGCTACCATGATGGGTTCGAGCAGATCGGCCGGTGGGTGCATGCTGGCTTACTGGGCGAAGTGTTCGCCGTTCGCGCCCACATGTCGACCTGCATCCCCGCAGAAGCACGCCAGGTGATCAGCCGTCACGCGGGCGGGATCTTCTACGACCTGGCTGGACACATGCTCGACCAGGTCGTCTGGCTGCTCGGCCGCCCGGTGCGCGTGACCGCCTTCCTGCACAACGACACTGGGGCTGTTCCGGCGTTCAAGGACAATACGCTGGGCGTCTTCGAATACGAGCACGCGCTGGCTTTTGTGGACATCGCCGCGATGGAGACCCCACCGATGGCGCGCCGGTTTGAGGTGTACGGAAGCCGGGGGAGCGCGATCCTCCTCGACCCGTTTGAGCCGGGGACGCAGATTCGTCTCTGTCTCGCGGAAGCGCAGGAAGGCCACAAGGCTGGCGAACAATTCAGCCCGATCCAGAGCCGGACCCGCCAGGCGCTCTATGACCGGGAACTGGAGGCGTTCTTAGCCGCTCTCCGGAGCGAGCGGCCGCCCGACCGGTCCCTGACGCATGAGCTGTCGGTCCAGGAGACTCTGCTGCGTGCCACGGGCGGGCTGCCCGGTTGAGCGAGCAAGGGAGCGACGACGATCAGCGGTGGTGATGAAGACGAACCGGAGTGCCCCCGTTTCTTTCGCCATAGACACCCCCAGTATTCTCATTCCGCAATCCGCAATCAATCTTCTCCCCTCACGCCCACGCCCCTTTGGCCATCATCCCGCCGTCCACGGTCACGTATTCCCCAGTCATGAAGGACGCCTTCTCGCTGGCCAGGAAGAGCACCACCTGCGCGACCTCGTCGGGCTGGCCGATCCGGCCGAGAGGATGCGCCCGGGCATACTGCTGCCGGATCGACTGTTCATCCCCGCCGACGTACCTGATCGCCTCGTCGACGAGCGGGGTGTCGATCGTCCCCGGGTTGACCGCCAGCACCCGGATATGATCCTCAGCATACTCTAACGCGAGCTGGCGGGTGAGGGAGAGCAGGCCGCCCTTGCTCGCCGCGTACGCGGAGACTCCCTTCATCGACTGGAGTCCCTGGACGCTGGCGGTATTGATGATCACCCCACCCCCGTGCTGCTTCATCACCGGCACGCAGTATTTGGTCATCAGGAAACAGCTTTTTAGATTCACGTTGATGATGCGGTCCCACGCCTCTTCGGGGAGTTCGTGCGCAGCCGCATAGCTGGTCGTCGGTTGAATCCCGACGTTGTTGCAGAGCACATCCACCGTGCCCCACATTGACACGGCGGTGTTGACCAGACCCTGGCAGTCGCGGCTCTGGGACACGTCCGCGTGCTGGAACCGGATCTCGCCCGCCAGGCCGGCGGATTCGCTCACGAAACGTGCTCCTGTCTGGTCGTCCATATCCGCGCAAAGAACACGCGCGCCTTCCCGGGCAAACGCCAGACCAATCCCCCGGCCGATGCCCCTGGCCCCGCCGGTGACGATCACGACCTTCTGGTTGAATGCTGGCATAGTCTGCTCCTTGATTGAAGGGTCAGTCTCAATGAGTCTGCCCATAAATATGCGTGAACCGGTACGCATGTCAACCCCGGAGACCACTCCGGTCGAAGAAATCGTTGACCCTCCGCCGGCGCTCCGTTACTTTGGACACGGTCGCCGTCGTCTCAAAGTACAACCGATTGATCGTACCGGGAAAGCGTTGATCTGGATTTACGTTGACATTTTCTTCGTCTGACTCTATGTTTCACGAACGTTTCGACCTGTCACCAGGAGTTTCATCCTGCACCGCACACGTTGAACGGAGCTCGACCCCGCCCATGACCGCAGGGCGCTCATCGCTCGGCCTGATCTTCACGACGGTCACGATCGACCTCATCGGCTTCGGGATCGTCATCCCGGTCCTCCCGCTGTACGCCGAGCATTTCGGGGCTTCTCCCACGGTCGTCGGGCTGCTCATGGCCGTGTACTCGGTCATGCAGTTCGTCTTCGCTCCCATCCTCGGACGGCTGTCCGACCGGGTCGGCCGCCGGCCTGTCCTGTTAGTGAGCATCGTCGGCACGTCGCTCGGCTTTCTCCTGATGGGCCTGGCGCACACCCTCTGGCTGTTGTTCATCGCCCGGATGATCGACGGCATCACCGGGGGGAACATCTCGACCGCGCAGGCGTACATCGCGGACGTCACCCTGCCGGAGGAGCGGTCGCGCGGGATGGGGTGGATCGGGGCCGCCTTCGGCGTCGGGTTCGTCTTCGGCCCGGCCATCGGAGGGGTGATGAGTCACTTTTCCTTAGCCGCGCCGTTCCTGTGCGCCGCCGGCCTGGCCGCGGCCAACGCGGTCGCGCTCTACTTCCTGCTGCCGGAGAGTCTGCCCGCCGAGCATCGCCACCCCACTCGACGGGCCTCGATCATCCAGGTGTTCGAGGAAGCCGGGAACTGGCAACTGACGACCGTGACCGTGACGTACTTCGTCGCCACCGTCGCGTTCGCCATCCTGACGGCCACGTTTGCGCTGTTCACCCATCTGAGCGTCCATTTCTCGTACGACGCGACGCGCAATGGGTACCTGTTCGCGTACCTCGGCGCGCTCGGCGCGATGATCCAGGGCGGGCTGCTCGGCCGGTTCGTGCGGACGGTCGGCGATAAAGCCCTGGCCGTCGCGGGCACGGCCGTCATGGCCGCCAGCCTGTTCGTCCTGCCGATGAGCACGACCCTGGGGAAGCTGCTTGTCGTGATTACCGGGATCGCCATCGGCAATAGCCTGGTGACCCCCACCCTCAACGGGATCGCGTCCAGAAGCGTGAACGCCGCCTGGCAGGGACGGGTGTTCGGGGTGATGCAGTCGGGAGCCAGCTTGGCGCGCATCATCGGGCCGGCGGTCGGCGGATGGCTGCTCGACCGTGACGTCCATGATCACACCACCTTGTTCGGGAAAACCCCGTACTGGACGGGCGCGGTGATTATGCTCGTCGCGTCCTGCCTGGCCCTCACCATCCAGACGCGACGCCATGAATGAAAGGAAGGAGTGACGATGAAAGTCACAAACGTGGAACGGATCGTGGTCGACGTCCCGTTAACCCCACGGCAGATCAAGATCAGTGAACGGGAGGTGTACAACTGGGGGATCTTCGAGCTCTGCAGAGTCACGACCGACGCCGGGCTGGTCGGCTGGGGGGAGACGGTCATCCACTACACCTGGGCACGGGTCACGGAGGCGTCGGCGCAGCGGGTGATCGGACAAAACCCGGCGGACTTGATGAACGACGATTCCTTGGGCGCGGGCCTGCAGATGGCGCTGTTCGACGTGGTCGGGAAAGCCCTTGGCGCACCGTGCTACCGGCTGATGGGGCCGAAAGTCCGCGACTGGGCGCCGATCTCCTGGTGGTCGATCGACGCCGACCCGGACGACTGGGCGGAAGAGGCGAACGAGGCAGTCGAGAAGGGGTACACGAGCTTCAAGATCAAGCAGCGTCCGTGGTGGGACATCTTTGCCCAGGTGGAGGCGATCAAGTGGGTCGTCCCGCCCCATTTTAAGCTCGACCTCGACGCGAACGGCACGATGCAGAACGCCGCGGCCGCGATGCCCATCATGCAGCGACTCGCGTCCTACGATATCGTGGCGATGTTCGAGTCGCCCATCCCGCAGCACGACATCTTGGGCAACCGGCAGCTTCGCCGGGTGATCGCCCGGCCGATCGCCATGCATTTCGGCTCCCCGCCGTACATCACCGCCGTCCGCGAGGAGGTGTGCGACGGGTTCGTCATCTGCGCGGGCAAGTCGCTGGTCATGCGCCAGGGGCTGTTGAGCGCGGAGGCGAACATGCCGTTCTGGCTGCAGCTCGTCGGCAACGGTCTGACGACCACCTGGGCGGCGCATCTGGGCGCGGTGCTCAGCCACGCGACCTGGCCGGCGATCACGTGCATCAACCTGTACAGTCACCAATTGTTGACGCGCCCGATCCAGGTGGTCGGCGGGTACAACCGCGTGCCGGAGGAGCCCGGCCTGGGCGTCGAGGTGGATGAAGACGCGGTCGAACGGTACCGCATCCCGGATGGGCAGGTTCAGGAGCTGGCAAAGAAAGGCCAGCTCTACGACCATCCGAAACGGCGGATCATTTGCACCGTCGTCTACCCGGACGGGAGCCGTGTCTATCTGGCCCCGATGCACCAGGGATACGGCTACTTCAGCGCCGGCCACGGCCCGGCGCACGTCCAGGGGGTTCGTCTCGAAGCCTGGCACGACGATGGGTCGAAGGAATGGGCGGACCTCTTCGCCCGCGCCCAACAGCATCCCGTCCGCAGCAGGGAGGCATCCGCACAAGGAGCACAGCCATGATCGAGATCGCTGAAGTCCTCAGTCCGCAGCCGTCGCCGCTCTGGAAACTGGTCAAGCAGGCGGGGATCACTCATGTGGTCGGAACCCTGCCGTACGGCGACAGCGGGAACGAGCACCCGTGGGATTACATGCCGCTGGTGCGGTTGAAAACACGGTATGAAGACGCGGGGTTCACGCTGTCCGTCATCGAGAGCAGTCCGCCGATGGACAACATCCGGCTCGGCCTGCCGGGACGCGACCAGGAGATCGAGCACTTCTGCACCTTCCTGCGGAACATGGGAGCGTTGGGAATCCCGACCGTCTGCTACAATTTCATGGCCGGGTTCAACTGGATGCGGACGTCGACGACGATTCCCTCGCGCGGCGGGGCGCTGGTGACCGGCTACGACCATGCCTTCATGCGGAACGCGCCGCCTCTCCCGGCCGGCGTCGTGACGGAAGACCGGCTGTGGGAGAATTTCCACTACTTCATCACCCGCGTCCTTCCGGTGGCCGAAGAGGCCCGCGTCCAACTCGCCCTGCATCCCGACGACCCGCCGCTCTCCCCGATTCGCGGGGTCAGCCGGATCATGCGAAGCCTGGATGCATTCCAGCGGGTGATCGACATCGCCCCCAGCCCGTACAACGGCCTCACGTTCTGCCAGGGCAATTTCGCCCTCATGACCGACGATCAGCCTGCCGCCATCCGCCACTTCGGTCAGCAGAAGAAAATCTTCTTCGTCCACTTCCGCGACGTCCGGGGGACGGCCGAGAAATTCGTCGAGACGTTCCACGACGACGGCCAGACCGACATGCTCGCCTGCCTCCGCGCCTACCGGGAGATCGGGTTTGAGGGAGTGCTGAGGCCGGACCACGTCCCGACGTTAGAGGGGGACAGCAACGACCACGCCGGCTACTCGTCGATCGGCCGGCTGTTCGCCATCGGCTACATCAAAGGGCTGCGCGAGGCGGTGTACGCCGCGTAGGGGTACACGGTCGCTTGCCCACATGGAGGTCTGGCAGCGTGGCTGCTCCGCCCTATGAAATCGGTCCGGGACTTCCGCGTCCGCTGGGGGCGTTTCCGGATGAGCATGGCGTGAACTTCTCCCTGTTCTCCCGGCACGCCACCGCCGTCGACCTCCTGTTGTTCGGGCAACACGACCGCCCGGAGCCGATACAGGTCATTCCCCTCGACCCGACGATCAACAAAACGTTCTTCTTCTGGCATGTGTACGTCAAAGGCGCCCGGCCGGGCCTCCACTACGCGTATCGGGTTGACGGCCCGAACGGTCCCGACGAATTGCGCCAGTACGGGCACCGCTTCAACCCCAACAAGGTGCTGCTCGACCCGTACGCGCTGGGCAACACCAACGTCCTGTGGGATCGGGTCAGCGCGTGCGGGCCTGAGGACAACATGACCACCGCCATGCGATCCGTGGTCATCGACATCTCGGGGTACGACTGGGAAGGCGACCGGCCCCTGAACCGTCCGATGAGTGAGACGATCATCTACGAGATGCACGTCCGCGGGTTTACCAAATCCCCTTCTTCAGGCTGCCGGCACTCCGGCACGTTCGCGGGGATCATCGAGAAGATTCCCTACCTGAGGGAGCTGGGCGTCACGGCTATCGAACTCTTGCCGATCTTCGAGTTCGACGAGAAGGAGATCATGCGGTGCAACCCCATCGACGGGACCCCGCTCGTCAACCTCTGGGGCTACAGCACGGTCAGTTTTTTTGCACCGCAGAGCTGGTACTGCATGTCCCCGGAGGAAGGGCGGCATATCAACGAGTTCCGCGACCTGGTCAAGGCGCTGCACAAAGCCGGGATCGAAGTCATCCTGGATGTCGTCTTCAACCACACCAGCGAGGGCGACCATCAAGGGCCGATCGTCTGCTTCAAAGGCATCGACAACAGTATCTATTACCATCTTTCCCCCCAGGATAAACAGTACTATGTGGACTATTCCGGGTGCGGGAATACCGTCAATTGCAACCATCCGATCGTGGAGAAGTACATCGTCAACTGCCTGGAGTTCTGGGTGCGGGAGATGCACGTCGACGGCTTCCGGTTCGACGAGGGGTCGATCCTGTCGCGTGGCGAAGACGGCATGCCGATGGCCTATCCCCCGGTCGTGTGGCAGATCGAGCTGTCCGGCGTCCTGGCCAACACGAAGATCATCACTGAGGCCTGGGATGCCGCCGGGCTGTACCAGATCGGCTATTTTCCCGGCTACCGCTGGGCCGAATGGAACGGCAAATACCGGGATGACCTCCGGCGCTTCGTGCGGGGGGATCACGGCCTCGTCGGGATCGTCGCCAGCCGGATCGCGGGCAGCGCCGACGTCTATCAATCGACCGGTCATCTGCCGATCAACAGCATCAACTTCATCACCTGTCACGATGGCTTCACCCTCAACGATCTGGTCTCGTACAACTCTAAACACAATGAGGCTAACGGCGAGGGCAACCGGGACGGGGTGGACGAGAATTGGAGCTGGAATTGCGGTGTCGAAGGACCGGCCAGCGACCCGGCCGTCGAGACGCTGCGCGAGCGCCAGATCAAGAATTTCTTCGCCATCCTGATGCTCTCCCAGGGCTGTCCGATGTTCGTCGCCGGGGATGAAGTCCGCCGCACCCAGCGGGGCAACAACAACGCGTACTGTCAGGACAACGCGGTCAGTTGGTTCGACTGGACGCTCGTCGACACCCATCGGGATGTCTTCCGGTTCTTCACGCAGATGATCGCGTTCCGTAAGCGCCATCCAATCTTGCACCGCAATCGTTTCTTGACGGGCGAGCTGAACCCGCGCGGCATCCCGGATATCACCTGGCATGGCTGTACGCTGAACCGTCCCGGCTGGGACGACCCGAACGCCCGGGCGTTGGCCTGCACGATGGGCGGGTTCGAGGGGGACGCCGACCTGCACGTCATGCTCAACATGTACTGGTCGCCGCTCGACTTCGAGATTCCCATGGTCGACGGGCGGCGATGGTGCCGGGCGGTCGACACCGCCCTGCCCCCTCCGATCGACATCGCCGAACCGGGACAGGAAGTTGAAGTGTCCGGCCAGACGTACACGGTGCAGGGCCGGAGCGTCGTCGTCCTCATCTCTAAGAACCGCTATCACAATGTCACCCTGAGCGCAGCGAAGGGTCTCAAG
>JACQVL010000254.1 GCA_016209865.1 Candidatus Latescibacterota bacterium
GCCTGTCGTCGGCGTACGGATGGCTGTGCCAGCCGGCGCCGTGGTTGCCCGCCGGCCGGCTGAGGTTCACGCAATGGTCAAAACGGATGATGGGACCCAACGCACGGCGGGCCAGGTCGAGCATCTGCGGGTGGCCGATCAGGCTGGCTAAGTAGGGGTCATACTCGGCCGAATAGAAATGCGGCTTCGGGTCGAGGTCGGGCAAGACCTCCAGCTCCTGGATGTGGGCGAGCGACACGGTGAGGCGCTCGCAGGCCTGGGGAGTCAGCAGACTCGGCAGAACCGCGTAACCGTCCCGGTCGAGTTCCGCTTTCTGTCGATCATCGAATTCATACGGCCGGAAGAGCGGGGCCTGGTCCATCAGTCACTCCTTTCCTGTCTTCGCGTTGCGTTGTCACGATAAAGGTAGAGGGAGGGAAATTGTGATGTCAACACAATTTTCTCGTCCGGTGTCTTTTCCTCCGATTTTTCGTAAATTTTTTCTGGACGCGCGGGTTTTTTCGGATATAATCTATAGAGGGGAGAGGGTGTCGAGTCGATGCTGCTCACTGGGATGAACCCTCGGGCGGTGGTGAGCTTCATCATGGCCTGTTCACATCAAGGAGGGGTACTCATGACCAAGCGCAGAATGGTATCGTGGCTTGTCACCGGGATCTGCGTGATGATCCTCGTCGTAGCAGGATGCAGCAAACCCCCGACCGAGGCGATCCAGGCCGCCGAACAGGTGATCTCCGATGCCAAGACGGAAGGGGCTGAACAGTACGCGGCCACACGGCTGAAGGCGGCTGAGGAGGCGCTCGCCGACGCGAAGGCCAGGGTCGACCAGAAGGCGTATTCGGAGGCGCGCCAGCAGGCGGAGATGGTCATCGGGATGGCGGATTCCTTTAAAATGGATATCGCCGCCGCCAAGGAAATGATGAAACTGGACGCTGAGAGGAAGGTGGAGGAATTCAAGACGATGTGGGCGGACATGAACGCCTCGATCGAGAAGACGCGCGGCGCGGCCGGGAAGGCCCTCGCCAAAGAAGCGTCCGACTTGGCGGCTCTGGTCAATACGTTGCCCCAGCAGATGAACGAGGGCAAGTACGCGGAGGTGCTCAAGGCCATCGACGAAGCGACCGTGAAAGCCAATGAGTTGAAGGAACGAGCGGCTGGCGCCACCGGGAAGAAATAGGTCGATCGACCAGCCGTCGCGGCGTGACCGTACGCCTGGGTTGAGCGGGAAGACCCGCCTCTCACACGAAGCCGCCTGGGGAAAACCCCGGCGGCTTTTGTGTGTCCGGAGCCTGACGTGAAAACAGGGTTGACTTTTCAGCGCGACTGTCGCATACTATAGGTTCAATGCTTGTGCATCGGATACGACCCGCACCCGTCGCGACGGGACGGACTGAAGAGACCGGGGGGACACGGGGATGAATTTGTTGGATATCCTGAGTGAGCGTCAGGTGCTTGTCGGGTTACAGGCGACTGACAAGCGGGGGGTGATCGAGGAACTGGCCCGGGCGCTGACCGATTCCGGGAAGATCAACGATCTGGACAATGTCCTGCAGGCGGTCTTAGAGCGGGAAAAAATCATGAGCACCGGCATCGGGAAAGGGGTGGCCATCCCGCATGGCAAGTGCGGGGCGGTGCAGGAGCTGGCCGGAGTCCTGGGGATCAAACGGGAAGGCATCGATTTCGCGGCACTCGACGAACAGCCGGTCTACCTCTTCTTCCTCCTCGTCTCGCCCCCCGACATCTCAGGTCCCCATATCCGCGCCCTCGCCCATATCTCCCGGCTCTTACGCCACGATAACCTCCGGAAAATGCTGATCGACGCCAAGACCCCCCAGGAAGTGCTCTCGATTATCGCCGCCGAAGAGCAGCGCCATATCACCTGATTCTTGCGGATTCATCGTTCATCATTCTGCGTTCATCGTTCCAAAGGGGACGGCCGTGACCGCACGATCAGACGGCAGACAGTCAGACGAATTACGACTGGTCAAGATCACCCGGAGCTTCCTCCGGCACGCCGAAGGCTCCGCGCTGATCGAGATGGGCAGGACGGTGGTCATCTGCTCGGCGACCGTCGAGGAGTCCGTCCCGAAGTTTCTGAAAGCGACCGGCAGGGGTTGGGTGACGGCGGAGTATGGCATGCTCCCCCGGAGCACGGCGGAACGGGTCGCCCGGGAGGGACGGCAAGGCCATCTGTCGGGACGCACCCAGGAAATCCAGCGGCTGGTCGGCCGGTCGCTGCGGTCGGTCGTGGAACTGGACGCTCTGGGCGAACGGACGATCCTGATCGACTGTGACGTCCTGGAAGCGGACGGGGGGACGCGGACGGCGGCCATCACCGGGAGTTTTGTCGCCCTGTATGACGCGATCCAGGGGCTCCTTCAGGCCGGACGGGTCGACCACTCCCTCATCCGGGACTTCATCGCGGCCGTCAGTGTCGGAGTCATTCAAGGAGTTCCGACGCTCGACCTCTGCTACGAAGAAGATGCTGCGGCGGATGTCGACCTGAACTTAGTGATGACGGGCAGCGGGCATCTGGTCGAAATCCAGGGCACAGCGGAGCATCATCCGTTCTCGACGGCACAACTCCACCGGATGCTCGACCTCGGACGGCAGGGGATCGAGCAGCTCGTCGCCCTGCAGAAAGCGACGCTCGACCTTCCGCCCGACGCCGCGTTGCGAGGGTTCGGGGATGACGATCGTCCTGGCCACCCGGAATAACGGGAAGATCGAGGAGATGCGCGCCGGGCTGGTCGATGCCGGATGGACCGTCCGGTCGTGCGCGGACTTCCCCGGTTGTCCGGTCGTCGAGGAAACCGGCGTGACGTTCGCGGAGAACGCCCTCCTCAAAGCCCGTGCTGTGGCGCGGTTCGCCCGGCACCCCGCCCTGGCGGACGATTCCGGTCTGGAGGTGGACGCCCTGGGCGGCGCGCCCGGTGTCCATTCTGCCCGGTTCAGCGGACCGGACGCGACCTCTGCGTCGAACAACGCCGCCCTGCTCGGACGGCTGTCGGGCGTGCCCGACGCCGCACGGACGGCCCGGTTCCGGTGCGTGATCGCCGTGGCCGCGCCAAACGGACGAGCCTGGATAGTCGAGGGGGTGTGCGAAGGCCGGGTCGGGACAACCCCCCGTGGTACGGCCGGGTTCGGGTACGACCCGCTCTTCATCCCGGACGGCTACACCCAGACGTTCGCGGAACTCGACAGGACGACCAAGAACCAGATCAGTCACCGAGGCCGGGCGATGCGAGCGGTGAGCGCGTTGTTGCGGACGTTGCGGCGGGATTTAATCAGGGGTCAGGGGTCAGTAAAGAGGAGGGAGTATATGGAAGAGAACCGGTACTACACCCTGGCTGACGGGACGGTCTTTGCGGTCGATCCTCCTCTCTCGTTAGAAATCTGGTCGGATCGCCTCCACATCATCTATTACGGGGAAAGCCTGGAGCGGTGGGATTACCAGACCGTGATCAAGAAACTCCGGGAGCGCCACGGATACCTGTTCAAGATGCGGCTCTCGAACGACCTGACCCACGAGGTCAGGGCCCTCACCCCGGATGAATGTTCGCCGGAAATCCAGGCACACGCCGAGACACTCAATTGGCCGAGGACAACGTTCGAACGTTCGAACGTTTGAACGTTCTAACGTTTTTCCCCCGTATACCCTACCTGCTTCCCCTGTTCCAGCGCTTCCTCGTAGGCGATCAGCGGCGTCTCTTCGCCGGAGACGACGACATCGACGACGGCGGGCGTCCCCGCCTCCAGCGCCCGGCGCAGCCCGGCGCGCAGGTCGCCCGGCTGGGTGATCCGGACCCCCATCAACCCGTACGCCCGTCCGACCGCCGCGAAATCCACGTCGCCCCACCGGAACGAGGCGCCGGACCCGCCGAATAGAATCCGGTGGTAATGATCGATCCAGGCTAAGCTCCGGTTGTTGAACACGATGTTGATGACGTTCGTCCCGTGCAGGCCGAGGCTGGCGAACTCCCCGATGTAGTAGGAAATCCCTCCGTCTCCGCACAGGTTAATCACCCGGCGGCCCGGACAGGCGGCGCACACCCCCATCGCGGCCGGAAGGCCGAATCCTAATCCCGCCGAACCCCTTGGAGCTATGATCGTTCGACCGGCTCGCTTAAGGTAATAGTGGACTAACCCCCACCCGCTGGCGTAGCTCGCGTCACAGACGATCAGGTCGTCCGGGGTGGTCAACTGGTTGAGCTCGGCGATCACCCGCTGGGGCTTGATCGGAACCTTCGTCGAGACGAGCCTGGACGCGATCGTCAGCATCCACTCCTGCCGGAGCGCCCGCGCATAATTGAGACGGGCAGTTGAGCGCCTCCGTCTCTTGATCCGGCCGCGGACCGCGTCGATCACCGCCCGCAGGCCGAGCTTCGCGTCCCCCACCAGCCCGACCTCCGTCGGGAACACCTTCCCGATCTCCGCCCCGTCGATGTCTAAGTGGATCACCCGCTGTCCGGCCTTCGGGAGCGTCCATGTGAAGGTCGAGTTCTGGCCGGACTTGCACCCGACCATAAACACCAGATCGGCCTCCTCGGTGGCCCGTCTCGCGCAGCTCGTCCCGATGTTGCCCAGCAGGCCGAGGGAGAGGGGATGGTCGTCCTCGACGGCGCCGCGGCCGGAGAAGGTGGTCACGACGGGCATCGTCAGCCATTCCGCCAGCTCCCGGACTTCGTCCCACGCCTGCGCGAGATGCACCCCGCCCCCGGCGAGGAGGACGGGCAGACGCGCGGAAGTGAGCGCCGCCGCCGCCGTCTCGACGTCGCCCGGGTCGGGGGCGCTCCGTTCGCCCGGGAACCGCCCGTACGCCGGGTTGACGTGGGACGGGATGCTGTCCGGCTCGATCGGCGTGTCGAAGAGGTCCTGGGCGATGATCAGGGCGACCGGGCCGGGCCGGCCGGTCGTGGCCGTCTTGATGAGGACGTTGAGCATCGCCGGGAGCTGCTGGGGGGAGCGGAGCGTCGCCACCCGCTTGACGAACGGCCGGACGAGGCTTTCCTGATCGATCCCCTGGGTGGCAGTCCCCCCCCGGTCGATCAGGTGCGTCCAGCCCGTCGGGATGTCGCTGATGATGACGAGGACGGGGATGGACGAGGCGTACGCCTCGAACAGTCCGGAGGGCAGTTTGACCGCGCCGGGGCCGACGGTCACGTCGCACACCCCGATCCGGCCGGACATCCGGGCGAACCCATCGGCGGCGAACACGGTGTTGCGTTCGTCCCGGAACATCAGGTGGCGGATGCGTGGGCCTCGCCGCTCGATGCCGTCGACCAGGGCGACCGTCTGTCCGCCCGCCGCGCCGAAGACGTGGGTGACGCCGTACTGGATGAGGAGCTCGGTGAGCAGGTCACCGGTATGCATGCGATGATCCTCCAATTTGTACTGATCCCTGCCCTCTGTTTTTACCGACCACCGACTACCGATCACCACTTTAAATCCCCCACCGCTCATTCAGCTCCCGCTGATACCCCTCGACCGCGCCGCTGATGACGTCGTCCACGCGGACCGCCTGCCCGCTGTGGGCGGACTCGTACATCGCCTCGGACACCGCTAACGCCTTCAACCCGTCCCAGCCATCCACTTCGGGACGGCGGCTGGTCGCGATCGCCTCCACGAAGTCATGGCACTCGATGGCGACGCTCTTCGAGACCCCGTGCGGGAACGACCGGTCGCGCGTCTGCCGGTCGAGGGACACTAAGTACTCCGCTTCCAGGTCGCGGAGCGGCCGCCGGACGCCGTCTTTCCTGACCAAATCCCCGTCGCTCTCGATGAACCCCCCGCCGAACGCGTGAATCGACCCGCCGCGCGTCCGGTCCTCCAGAAACCCCTCGCTCCCGTAATAGGCCATCCATTCCCGCTTATCCGCCGTCGTCGCGTTCGTCCAGAGCCAGGAGCCGAAGACGCCGCTCTTGAAATGAAACGTCGCCAGACAGGTGTCCTCCCCTTCCGTCACGATGACCCCCTTTGTCTCGTGCCGGATCTTCCGCTGCTCGACGTTCGCCAGCTCGGCGTACACCCGTTCGACCTCCCCGAAGAAGTAGATCAGGGTATCCATGAAATGGACTCCACCGTCGAGGCTCCAGCCGCCGCCCATCATCAGCCGGTCCATCCGCCAGTTCAACAGCGAAACAAAATGCGGTTCAGGGGGTTGCGGCCCCCAGTTACAGGTCTGATTGAAAAACATCCGAGGCTGGCCGATCAGCCCTTTCTCTTGGATCGCCCACCGGGCGGTGCGCTGGCCCAGCCCGCGCCGTGAGTTCTCCGCCGTCGCTAAGAGTGTTCCGGTTCGGACGGAGGCTTCGATCATCTTCTTCGCCGCTTTGATCGTGATGGCAAACGGTTTCTCAGTCATCGCATGGACGCCCGCCTCCAGGCAGGCGATGACGGCGGTGTGATGCTGGTAGTGGGCGACGCACACGTCCGCGCCGTCCAGTCGTTCTTTCTCCAGCATCGCGTCCAGCGAGGTGTACGCCTTCGGCTTCGTCGTCTGGAATTCCGCGATCGTCTGACTGAACTGCGCCGTCCGCTCCGGAACCGGGTCGCAGACGGCGGCGATCTCGAACTTCTGGCAGCCGTTTTCAGCGAGAAGACGATACCCTCTGAGATGTTCCCCGGCGATCCCGCCGCAGCCTACGATGGCCAACCTGACGCAGTCGCTCATGGAGACTCCTGGTTCATCCGACATTTTTACGGATCACGCTGATGAGAGTTTGATGATCAAAACAGGGCATCCGTAGGGGCGATCCTTGTGATCGCCCGCA
>JACQVL010000255.1 GCA_016209865.1 Candidatus Latescibacterota bacterium
GGGCCGGGATTGCGACGAGCCAGGACCTTGTCCACTGGGTACGCCATCCTCACAACCCGGCGCTGGGGCCAAGACAATCCGGCATCTGGTGGGACAGCGGCCATGTTCGAGGCCGCTCATTGACGAAGATCGGCGACACCTATTACGCTCTGTATGAAGGGGCCGCACCATCGAGGAACATGCACGTCCCTCGATGGTGGGACACGATCGGTCTGGCACGCTCCAACGACCTCATCGACTGGGAGTACCATCCGCTCGACCCGATCATCCCTCAGCAAACGGGGGATCGGTTCGACTGCATGTGGACGGGCTGGCCGCGGATGTGGGTCGAGGGCGACACGGTGTACCTCTTCTACGCCGCCGGTGGCGTCAGCATGGAAACTCCCTATCATCATGCCAGCACCGGCCTCCGGACCGTGTCGCTGGAGCGGTTTCTGCGGTGGGAGTAATACCAATTGCTGAATGATGAACTGAAACATCTTGAACACCAGTCACTTGTCTGGCCTGAACCTGAAAAAGTGCAGCAGCTTGCTGCACAAATGCTCTGAACACGAGGATGAACCAACACATTCACCCCACACCTAAGGATCGTACCTATGCCCAATCGTCGCCGTACCAAGAAGCATCCCCACATCGTCCTCTTAGGGGTCGATTCCCTCCTGGCCGACCACATGAGCTGTTACGGCTATCCACGGCTCACCACCCCGCACATCGACCGGTTTGCCCAGAGCGGGACGCTGTTCGAACGGACGTACAGCGCGCACATCCCGACGACGAGCGCGTACGCCTCGATGCTCACTGGCATGGACTGCTTCAGCACGCAAGTCGTGGCTCTGCGCCACAAGGGGCCGCTCAGGCCGGAAGTGAAGACCCTGCCGGAGATCCTCCGCGCGGCCGGGTACACGACCACCTGCGTCGGGTTCAGCGGCAACCCCAGCTCACGCGGGTTCGACAAGTACCTCGACTTCCCCGGCTGGGGAAGCTGGGCGGAGGGACGCAGCCCCAAAGCCCAGAACCTGAACAACGTGACGATTCCGGAGATCGACCATCTGGCCAAACAGAAGAAGCCGTTCTTCCTGTTCCTGCGCCACATGGACCCGCACGCCCCCTACCTGCCGCCCGAGCCGTACGAGCGGATGTTCTACCACGGCAACGAATGCGACCCGAAGAACAAGTCGATGTCCCCGGTGATGCGCTTCAAGCCGTTCTGCGACTTCTTCGCCAGCTGGATGCCGCCCGGCATTGCGGACAAAGACTACGTCATCGCGCAGTACGACGGGGCGGTCGCCTACATGGACGCCTGCATTCAGACGATCTTCCAGGCGCTGGACGCACACGGTATCCTGGATGACACGATCGTCGTGCTCAACGGCGACCATGGGGAGACACTCTACGACCATGAGTGCTGGTTCGACCATCACGGCCTGTACGACGTGACCCTGCACGTGCCGCTGATCATCCGGTCCCCCGGCAGAGTGCCCGCGGGACGACGGGTCAGCGGGTACAATCAGCACAAAGACCTGGTGCCGACGATCCTCGAACTGGCCGGGGTCAGGCCGAAAGGGATCAGGTTCGACGGCCGGAGTCTGATGCCGATGGTCAGCGGGGACGTGGCTTCCCACGAGAGCGAGTTCTACATCACCGAATGTACCTGGATGCGCAAGCACGGCTGGCGGACGCCGGAGTGGAAGCTGATCGTCGCCCTCGAACCCGACTTTCATTTCAAGCCGCCGGTCGAGCTCTACAACCTCGTCGAAGATCCACATGAAGATCACAACCTGGCCGACACGCATCCGGACATCGTCGCCATGCTGAAGAAGCGGATGAAACAGTGGATGGCGAAACGGGAGAAAGAGACGGGACTGAAGAACCCCATCCTGATGCAGGGTGACTGGCATGGCCACAAGGGGGTGGGCCCATTCAAGACGTCTCAACAAGCCTACGACACCATGCACATCGGCACGCCCGGCCAGGCGGCCAAGCTGCAGGCGGAGATGAGGAAGTAAGTGACGAGTGACCAGTGACGAGTGACGAGAAGAGAGAAAGGAGCAGAGAACATGGCCCTCAACATCGCCATCGTCGGCATGGGCGGGATCGGGAACGTCCATGCTGGCGTGTACCAGAAACATCCCGAATGTGCGATCGTCGCTGTCTGCGATGCGATCAAGGAGAAAGCGGATCAGGCGGCGCAGCGGTACAACTGCCGGGCGTTCTACTCGATCAAGGACATGCTGACCAGCGGGCTGACGATCGACGTCGCCAGTGTCTGCACGGCGGGGAAGGAGAACGGGGGAGACCATTACGAGCCGACAATGGAACTCCTTAACGCCGGCCTCGCGGTGTTGGGCGAGAAGCCCATCTCGAACGAGATTCCCAAAGCGCGTGAGATGGTCGCCTTAGCGAAGAAGAAGAACCTGCGCTACGGGATCAACCTGAACCACCGCTTCACCCCGGCAGCGATCCGTGCGAAAGAATGGGTCGATCAAGGCCGGTTAGGCGAGCTGAACATCATCAACATGACGATGTGGATCAACAACCCGAATGAAAGCTCTCCGCACTTCCACATGCGGGCGTTGCACCCCCATTCCATCGATGTCATGCGATATTACTGCGGGGATGTGGCGAAAGTGCAGGCGTTCTTCAAGAAGGGGAAGGGACGGACGATCTGGTCGAACGTGCAGGTCAACATGCTCTTCACGAACGAGGTGACCGGTCACCTCACCGGGAGCTACGACGCGGGCGGGAGTTACGGGCTGGAGACGTGCGAGGTCGTCGGGTCGAACGGACGCTTCGTTCTGCGCGAAGCGTGCGAGCATCTGACGTTCTTCCCGCGATTCTCGCGCGAGACCGAGACCTACGACTACCTCGGTGGAATGATGAGCTTCGGGGAGACCTTCGGCAGCCGCATCGGCAGATGGATCGACCAGAACCTCCAGCAGGTCAGGCCGGAGGAAATCGATGCGAAAGCGGAAGACGCCCTGAAAGCCCAACTGATCATCGAAGCGGCCATCGAGTCATGGGAGACGGGAAAGGTAATAACCGTGGCAAATGTGTAGGGGCGATCCTTGTGATCGCCCGCATCGGGGCGAATACAAGATTCGTCCCTACATTCCAGGAGACACGATGAAACTCGGCGCGAATTCAGTCCTCTTCGGTGGTTTCGACATGGAGACCGCCTTCAAGCACCTGGCGATGTCCGGCTACGATGGGGTTGAGGTCTCCGCCATCGACGGGATGAGCGAGCATTTAGTCCTCAGTCGCTGGCGGGAGCTCGCCCCGGAGATTAAGCGGCTCGCCAGTGAGTACGGACTGGCGTTGCTGGCGATGGAGCAGCCGTCCCAGGACCCGGTCAAGATGGAACAGGCGTACCAGGCGGCGGTAGAGATCGGCATCCCGATCATTAATTGCGGGCCGGGTGGGAAGACCGGGGATGAGGCGAGTTTGCAACAATCCATCGACTCACTCGGCCGGTTAGCCGACATGGCGGAACGGTACGGCGTCACGTTATGCGTGAAGGCGCACGTCGGCGCCAGCATCTACAACACGCCGACCACCCTGCGCGTCATGGACGCGATCACCTCACCCGCGTTCGGCATCGACATGGACCCGTCTCATGTTCATCGTGCGGGAGAAAACCCGGTCGACGCCATCGTGGCCGTCATCTCCCGCGTCAGGCACGTCCACATCCGCGACTGCAAAGGCCGTCAGCCGGGGCCTGGCAAGCCTGAGGATCAGGCGAACGGCCGCGGGGACATCGACCTGTTAGGCTACGTTCGCGTGCTGCACGAGCACGGGTACGCCGGCCCGCTCGACTTAGAGATCATCGGCGCGAAAGATTACCCGCTCGAACGCTGCTGCATCATCGCGGCCGAGGCGCGCGGGCACATGCAGGCGTGCCTGCAGGCGTGCGGAGCGCGGTAAAGGGAGAACCGCAGAGGAACAAGGGGGCAGAGGAGCAGAGGGAAAAAAGGAGAGGAGTATGGATCTCAGTCACAAGGTCGCTCTGATCACCGGAGCCGGGAGTGGGATCGGGCGCGCATCCGCCTTCGCGTTAGCGTCAGCGGGCGCGGACATCGTCGTCAACGACGTGAA
>JACQVL010000268.1 GCA_016209865.1 Candidatus Latescibacterota bacterium
GCCCAAGGAAGTCTTTCCGACCCCCGGCGGACCGACGAAGCAGAGGATCGGCCCCTTGAGCGTTTTCGTCAGGTGCACCACGGCGAGATACTCCAGAACCCGCTCCTTGGGCTTCTTCAGGCCGTAATGGTCGGATTCCAGGATACGCTCCACCGCATCGGTCTTCCGGCGGTCCTTCGTGCGCGCCGACCAGGGGACGGCGATCAGCCAGTCGAGGTAATTCCGGATGACGGTCGCTTCCGGGGACGTGGGGTGCATCTTCTGGAGTTTGGCGACCTCCGCGAGCGCCTTGGTTTCGATGTCCTTCGGCATGCTCGCCGCCGTGACCTGCTGGGTGAGTTCGGTGATCTCCTCCGTCTGCTCGTCGATGTCGCCCAGCTCGCGCTTGATGACCTTCATCTGTTCTTGCAGGAAAAACTCCCGCTGCGCCCGCTGGATGCGATCCCGGACTTCCCCGTCGATCTGGGTCTTGATCTCTAAGATGTCGAGCTCCGTCGCTAAGATGGAGGACAGCTCTGTCAGTTGCTCGCCCAGGTGGGGGGTTTCCAGGAGCCGCTGCTTCACCTGGGGCGTCTGGATGAGGTACGCCGCCATCGTGTCGGCTAACCGTCGCGGGTCGTCGACGTTGTTCAGGGCGAGGAGGACTTCGTCCGGGATCTGCCGGTTGAGCTTGACGTACTCCGTAAACTGGCCGAGGACGGAACGCAGTCGAGCGTGCACCGCTGGGGTCGGCGGGTCGTGCTCAGACCGAACGGTCACCCTGGCCTGGAGGGACGAGGACGCGGCCAGGAACCGGACGACGCGGGCGCGGACGAGTCCTTCGACCAGCGCCCGGATCATGCCGCTGGGCAGTTTGAGCACCTGGAGGACCCGCGCGACCACTCCCGACCGGTGGACATCATCCTTCGTCGGATGCTCGACCTCCGCGTCTCGCTGGGCGGCCAGAAAGATCAGACGGTCCTGGGTGACCGCCTGTTCGAGTGCCTTGATCGAAGCCTCTCGCGCGATGATGAGCGGGACGACCATGAACGGAAAGACGACGACTTCCCGAAGGGGGATGAGGGGGAGGCGGTCGGGAACGGCGATGACTTCATCGTCGTGCTGAATCGTCGGCATCGGGGTCCTTGAATGACGCAGGGGCACGGCACGCCGTGCCCCTACAGAATCACACCAGAATGCGGGCACACAGCCGTGTGCCCCGACTACTACGCGCTCTGTTTCGCTTCCTTGCCGCCGAAGAGGAAGAGCGGCGGTTCCTTCTTCAGCACCGCGTTCCGGGAGATCACGCACTCCTGGACGTCCGACCGGGACGGGAGGCTGAACATCACGTCGAGCATCACATCTTCCAGGATGGAGCGGAGGGCCCGCGCCCCGGTTTTCTTCGTCATCGCCATCTCGACGATCGCCTTCAGGGCGTCCGGCTGGAACTTCAGTTTTACCCCTTCCATGTCGAACAGGCGCTGGTACTGTTTGGTGAGGGCGTTCTTCGGGCGGAGCAGGATGTCCATCAGCGCCTCCTCGCCTAATTCATGGAGGGTGGCGACGACGGGCAGCCGGCCGATGAGTTCCGGGATCAGCCCGTACTGCAGCAAGTCGTCCGGCTCGACCTGCGCTAAGATATCGCCGAGGTTCCGGTCGCGTTTGCTTCGCGGGGTGGTGCCGAACCCGATCGTGTTCTCAGTGACCCGCTTTTCGATGACCCGGTCGAGGTCGTCGAACGCGCCGCCGCACACGAACAAGATATTTTTCGTGTTGATCTGGATGAAATTCTGCTCCGGGTGTTTCCGGCCGCCCTTGGGCGGGACGTTCGAGACCGTCCCCTCCAGCATCTTCAGCAGCGCCTGCTGGACGCCTTCGCCGGAGACGTCGCGGGTGATCGAGGGGTTGGCGGATTTCCGGGCGATCTTGTCGAGCTCATCCAAGTAGATGATCCCGGTCTCCGCGCGGGCGACGTCGTAGTCGGCCGACTGGAGCAGCCGGACGAGGATGCTCTCGACGTCCTCCCCGACGTACCCGGCTTCGGTCAGGACAGTGGCATCGGCGATGCAGAACGGGACGTGGAGGATCTTGGCCAGGGTCTGGGCGAGCAGCGTCTTCCCCGTCCCGGTCGGCCCGATCAACAGGATGTTACTCTTCTCCAGCTCCACATCGTCCCGGACAGACCCGAAGCGGATGCGTTTGTAATGGTTGTAGACCGCGACGGACAGGACTTTCTTCGCGCGTTCCTGGCCGATGACGTAATCATCCAAGACCGCCTTGATCTCGGCCGGGGTGGGCAGTCGCTCGACCGCGGTCAGCGCCCCTTTGGCCGTCTCCTCGGCCAGGATGTCGTTGCACATCATCACGCATACGTTGCAGATCTGCACCGCCGGCCCGGTGATCAGCCGGTCGACCTCATCCGCGCTCCGGTTGCAGAACGAACACCTCAGGTCTGATCGCGACGACGATCGCTTTTTCATAGCGGTCTCATCCTCACACTTTCTGGTCGGCGGACTGGGTCAATCCTGGAAACGTCTTCGTCTCGACGACCGCGTCGACGAGGCCGTACTCCACCGCCTGGGAGGCGGACATCCAGAAATCCCGGTCGGTATCCCGTTCGATCTTCTCGATCGGCTGGCCGGTATGTCGAGCGAGGATTTCATTGGTGCTCCGCTTCATCTTGACGATCTCTTCCGCCTGGATCTCGATATCCTTCGCCGTCCCCCCGAACGACCCCGACGGCTGGTGGAGGAGCATCTTCGAGTACGGCAGCGCGAACCGCTTGCCCTTCGTGCCCGCCGTCAACAGGAACGCGCCCATGCTCGCCGCCAGCCCCAGACAGTACGTCTGGATGGGCGGCTTGACGAACTGCATCGTGTCGTAGATGGCCAACCCGGCGTAGACAAGCCCACCGGGGCTGTTGATGTACAGGATAATGTCCTTATCCGCATCCTCGTACTGGAGGAACAACAACTGGGCGATGACGAGGTTGGCGATCGTGTCATCGATCGGTGTCCCGATGAAGATGATGCGGTTCTTCAGCAAGAGCGAGAAGATGTCGTACGCCCGTTCCCCCCGCCCTGTCTGTTCGATGACCATTGGAACCAAGGGCATGGCACACTCCTTCCTATCCCACGTGAATCTCCGCGACGTGCACAAGAAAATCGAGCACTTTATCTTCTTTGATCTCCGACTCGATCCGTTCGATCCGCCCGTTCTCCCGGAACGCCCTCTTCACCTGCTCGACCGTCAGGTTGCCCCGCTGCGCGATCAGGGCGATGCGTTCATCGAGTTCCGCCTCAGTCACGGTGATCCCTTCCCGTTCCGCGATCTCCTCGAAGATCAGGTACCGCTTGATCTGGTTGATGGCGGTCTGGTGGTACTGATGGCGCAACTCCTCTTCGTCGACGGGTTCTCGCGTGCTCCGCTTCGCGTTAGCGACGAGCTGATCGAGGTACGTCCGCAGCATCGACTGCGGGACTTCGAACGAGTTGTTCTCGACTAAGTGTTCGATCAGTTGGCCGCGAACTTCCCGGTCGGGTTCCTGCTCCAGGTCGCGCCGGATGCTCGCCGTGAGCGCCTCCAGGCTGCTGGACCCCAGGTCCTCCGCGAACGCGTCATCGAGGGCTGGCAGCCGCTTCTCCAGGACATCCCGGACGGTCACCTGGAACAGGGCGTCCTGGCCGGCCAGGTTGGGGTCCTGGTAGTCCTGAGGGTACACCGTCGACACCCGGCGTTCCTCGCCCGCCTGGATGCCGACGAGATGGTCGTCGAACTCCGGGCCGAACATCCCGTCGCCGAGCTGAAAAAACCGGTTGGTGAGCTTCCGGCCGATGATCGGGAGACCCGTCCGGTCGAGCTGCTGAATGTCCGCGACGAGGTACTGCTGGGGCTGGGCTTTTCCTTCGACGCGCACCACATCCGCATGGCGGTCCCGCAGCGCATTCAGGGCGCGCTGGAGCTGCTCGTCGGTGACCTCCACCGGCCGCTTCGTCACCCGGATGCCCCGGTACTCCTTGAGGTCGATCGCGGGCTTGACCTCGACGGTCGCCTTGAAGCGGAGCGACTGGCCTTCCTGGAATTCGATCTCTTCCACCACGGCCTGGCCGAGGGGGACGAGATGGACTTCCTCACGGGCTTTCTCGTAGAATTCTGGGACGAGCTTCTGGAGGACCTCCCGTTTGATCTCTTCCCCGAACCGGGCTTTCAGCAGGTCGAGCGGTGCTTTCCCCTGACGAAACCCTGGGAGTTTGATCTGTTTTCGGTAGCGCTGGAACGCGGAATCGATCTGCTCCTGGACCTGCGTCGACGGCACCTCGATATCTAATACGCGCTTCCACGGCGCGGGTTCGGTCATGGTGACTTTCAACGCTGTCCTCCTCACCACGTACGAGAGGGGCGCAGCAGGCCACGCCCCTATGGATCACACCGCTGTCACGGTCTTTCGCCCCGTCAATGTACGCATCCGTTCCGGGATTGTCAAGCACAAATTCGGAAGACGGTGGTCGATGGTCGGTGGTCGGTAAAAAGCAATGAGGGGCGCGAGGCCTCGCGCCCCTACTTCATGTACTGCTCGAACAACGCGGGATACTTGACCACCATGACTTCGATCATCCGTTCGACGTCCGGGGGAAGTTGGGCCTGGGGCACGATGAGTTTGTTCTGGTGCTCGACGTTCGCGCCCATGAACCCGCCGATGGCTCGGCCGACCTCAGCGTTGCGTTGGGCGATGATCGCCCGGATGAGGGTATCGGCTTCCGTCTGAGTGTACCGGCCGCGGAAGCGATCGGTCGTGATCGAGAGCACCCGGTTGTTCGCTTCCTCCGCTTTGACCAGTGCGACATCGACCAGGCCGATGGCGGCCAGGAATTGATCGGTGGACATCGGGACCCGCTGGGCGGTCCCGTGCGCGGAGCGTTGTCCGGCCAGGAATGCCCCGGTCAGCAGGCCGAGGACGACGACGATCATCAATCGAGGATGTCGTATCATACGTTGACCCCCTTGATGAGACCATCCTGGAGGGGCACGGCGCGTCGTGTCCCTACGGAAAACAAAAACGACTTACAGCTATTGCTATAAGTCGTTTCAGCGTCGAGGGATGCGAGAGGGGGGAGTCGAACCCCCATGGGTCACCCCACTGGATCCTAAGTCCAGCGCGTCTGCCAATTCCGCCACCCTCGCGGCCTCCGCCACCCTCACTCCACCCCAACCACCGCCTCTCGCGTGCGACTGGGGAGCGCTCCTGTGCGCTTGGTCTCGGGTTTCTGCGCGCTGAGACTCTGTTTGTATTTCTGCGGGTCCTTCAGCATGTCGACGCCGGCCAGGACCTGCGGGTCGTGCTGCAAGGCGTACGTGTACCGTCCCTCACTCCCCCAGAGCTTAGCCGTGACCTCCGCCCCGATCTTGCCTTCGATCAGGTCCCGGTTGGCCTCAAACTCCGCGTCACGCTGCGCCTGGAGTTGGTCTCGCAGGACGGTGATCGTCCTCAGCACCGCCGCGTCGAACTTCCGCTCTTTGGCCATCCCCTCCAGTTTTTCCAGTTCCAGCTCGGCATCCGTTTTATACGTAAAGCGCCGTTCTGCGAGGAACGTCTTGAACGCGGCGATCATCGCATCATCGACCCGGAACGTCGCCCGATCGAAGTCCTTGTGCGCCGCAGTGTAGTGCGTGGCGAAGTTGATGAACATCTGATGGTTTGTCAATTCGTTCACCAGTCGTGGGGATGCGGGCGACTTGACTTCAACGTCTGGCGTCACCCCTCCACCGCCGTAGACAAAGCGTCCGGCATGGGTTCGGAATTGTTCCTTCTTCGCCGGGGGGGCGGTCGAGGGCTCCGCAGGAGCGTGGACAGCGGTGCTGTCCTCCCCATCACGGGCCGTGCGGGTCATCTTCTGGATCAACCGGCCGCTCGGGGTGTAGTACCGGGCGGTCGTGATCTTCAGCGCGGTGCCGTTCGACATCGGGAAGATCTGCTGGACGAGCGCCTTGCCGTACGTCGTCGTCCCGATCACGACCCCGCGGTCCCAGTCCTGAATCGCGCCAGCGACGATCTCTGAGGCACTCGCACTGTATTCGTCCACCAGGACGACTAAGGGAAGGTCACGGACCCCGGCGGAACCGGAGGCACGGTATTCTTTATCCTGGTCCTTATCCCGGCCTTTGGTGTACACGATCAGCCGTCCGGACTCCAGGAACTTGCTCGCCACCGTCACGGCCTGTTCGAGCAGACCGCCCGGGTTGTGTCGCAGGTCGAGGATAAGGCCGGACACGCGTGTGGTCTGCAGCCGTCTGAGGGCGCGATCCACCTCGGCGCCAGAGTCCTCGGTGAACTGGTTGAGCTTGAGGTAGCCGATATCATCCTGGATGACCCCGGCATACTGGATGACGGGGATGGTGATGATCGCGCGGACGATGCGGTAGTCGATCGGGGCGTCGACTCCGTCCCGCTCGACAGCCAGGGAAACGGCCGTCCCCGGCTCTCCACGGAGCAGGTCGGCGGCCTGGGTCACGTCGAAGTCGGCAGTCGTCCGGCCTTCGATCTTCACGATGCGATCACCTGTCTGGATCCCCGCGTTGTACGCCGGGGTGTCCTCAAACAGGCTGACGACGATCAGGGATTTGTCCTGTTTGGCGATCTTGATGCCCAGCCCCCCGTACTTCCCCTGGATTTGCATCATCTTCATCTCATCGTTCTCTTTTTTCTCCAGGAATTCCGTGTAGGGGTCGAGCGTATCGAGCATCCCGCGGATAGCAGAGTTGATGGCGTGCTTCGCGTTGATCTCATCGACGTACTTCATCCGGATCTGGGTCGTGATCTGGTTGAGGAGGTTCAGGTTTTCGTAATAATCGTCCCCGATCGCCTGCACATGCCCGGAACCAACGATCCAGCCGATGCCGAGCAGGGCGACGACCGTCACGACGGCGATGGTCAGACTACTCCGATTCCGCGTCCACATGACCCGACCTCCTGGATTGACCTTACTTCTTCGCGCTGACCCGGCCCCGTTTGGTCTGGGTTGCGGCTTTGCTGTTGGCGGATTTGACCGGCGTGGCGCGCAGTGAGGCCGCCGATGTGCCTTTCCCGTCGACCTGACCATCCTGCTCGGATCGCCCGCCGAGACGGTAGGTGTGGATGAACTCCTCGGTCAACCGCCGCGCTTCGGCGTCGGTGTACTGCGTGGGGGGCGACTTCATGAAGTACGAAGACGGGCCGGTCAGCGCCCCACTCAGCCCGTGATCGAGGGCGAGCTTGCAGCACCGCACCGCGTCGATGACCACCCCCGCCGAGTTGGGCGAATCGACCACTTCCAGCTTGAGTTCGATGTTGAGCGGGACGTTCCCGAACGTCGTCCCTTCTAAGCGGATGAACGCCCACTTCCGGTCGCCTAACCAGGCGACGTAATCGCTCGGCCCGATGTGGACGTTCTCCGCGCCGATGTCGTAGTCGAGCTGCGAGGTGACCGCGTTCGTCTTCGAGATTTTCTTCGATTCCAGGCGTGACCGTTCGAGCATGTTGAGGAAATCGGTGTTGCCGCCGACGTTGAGCTGAGAGGTCCGCTCCAGCTTCACCCCGCGCTCCCGGAAGAGCCGGGTGAGCGTCCGGTGGACGATCGTCGCCCCGACCTGCGATTTAATGTCATCCCCGATGATGGGGAGTCCCCGTTTCTCGAACTGGCGCTGCCAGCGGGGCTCCCGAGCGATGAAGACGGGAATACAGTTCACGAACGCACACCCGGCCTCCAGCACCTGTTCGACGTACCATTTCGTCGCTTCTTCACTCCCGACCGGCAGGTAACTCACGACCACATCAGTACCGGTGTCTTTCAGGACATCCACGATATCAACAGTCTCGCCCGGGGCCTTCGTGATCACCTCCGACAGGTACTTGCCCAGCCCGTCGTGCGTCATCCCGCGCATGACCTTGACGCCGGAGGCGGGGAGGTCACCGGCAAACCGCACGGTGTTGTTCGGGGCGGTATAGATCGCCTCGCTCACGTCTTTTCCCACCTTGCGCTGATCGATGTCGAACGCGGCGGAGAATTCGATGTCCCGGATGTGGTAGCCGCCTAAGTTGACGTGCATCAGACCCGGGACGAACTGATCTTCGTTCGCATCCTGGTAGAAGTGCACGCCCTGGACGAACGAGGAAGCACAGTTCCCGACTCCGATCAACGCAACCCGCACCGCCTTACCCATGCACACGCTCCTTTTCCCGACACGCGGTCCCGCCCGTCATGGGGCGTCCGTCGACCGTTTCCAGATGTAGTACAGCCGCGAGAAGGCGGTCACGTTCGACACGACCGCGATCAACACGAGCGCCACCGGGAAGTAGAACTCGCCCAGCAGCGCGCCAACCCCGAGACAGATGACCCGTTCGGGCCGTTGCATCAGACCGACCGTACACTCCTGCCCTAACCCCTCCGCGCGGGCACGGACGTAGCTCACCATCAACGACCCGGAGAGCCCTAAGATGACGACGATCACCCAGACTTGAACGAGCGAACTGAAGGGCACTCGGGTGAGATAATACACCGCGATCCCGATGAACACGACGATCTCGGCATACCGGTCGAGCGTCGAATCGAGGAGAGCCCCGAACAGGCTCTTCATCCCGGAAACACGGGCCAGATGGCCGTCCACCACGTCACACGTCCCGCCGATGAAGAGGACAAGTCCCGCCCATCGGAATGCCCCCATCCCGAACAAGATGGCGGACAGGAGGGTGATCCCGAACCCCAGGATGGTGAGGACGTGCGGGTGAACCCCGAACCGCAGCGACGTCCGCGTCACCGGCTCCAGCAGGTTGACATACCACGCCTTCACTTTTGGGCTCAGCATGGACAACTCCCCGTCTGCGTCCAGACGACGCTGACTGGTCCGACCGCTCACGACGCCCGGTGGTCGCACAACACCGCTTGTATAAAACCGAATATATTGGAAGGAAATGAAATAGTCAAGATAAAATCAGTGATCGCACCCCCCAGGGGCACACCGGGCGGACACCCCTTCCACAGCGAATGTTGACCCTTTTTTCGCTTGACAAAGCTCTGGACGCTTATTATTTTAGGCAGATGATTTTAAGTATTGTGATTCTTAGAGTTTTGTGCGGTTCTCTCTCATGATTTTTCGCTCATCCGAGGGATCAACCGATGAGTTACCAACTGCGAATGGAGCGCGAGAAAGATATTTTACGGTGTCTGGTCGATAGCCACGTGTCGACCGCTTCGCCGGTCGGGTCGCAGTGGATCGCGCGCCGGTCGGTCCTGGGCATCAGTCCCGCAACGATCCGCAACACCATGGGGGAACTGGAAGAGGCCGGCTATATCTCCCGGCCCCACGCGTCCGCCGGACGGATCCCGACCGACAAGGGGTACCGGTACTACGTCGATACCCTCATCCGTCCGGTCCCGCTGTCGCCCACAGAGAAAGGGCGGCTCCGTCGGGAAGTCCAGGGAGAGTGGAGTAGCGTCCAGGAGGTGCTCGACCACACCGCGCACGTCCTGGGGATCGTCTGCCGAGAACTGGGGGTGACCCTGGCACCACGGCTGTACGCGGGGCTCTTCCAGCGCCTGGAGTTGATCCCGGTCGGGGACCGGAAAGTCCTGCTCGTCCTGATGATCACCTCCGGTCTTGTGCGGACGATCGTGGCGGAGCTGGACTCGGATATTCCGCCCCCCGTCCTGGCGGAGACCTGCCGGGTGTTGAACGAACGCTTGAGCGGCTGCTCGTTGCAGGAAGTCAAGCGGCATCTGGACGAACGGCTGCGGGACGCGCCGCGCGCCCATCCGAAAGTGGTGCAGTTGTTCATCCGGTCGACCGACCACCTGTTTGATTTCCGGGAGAACGAGCAGGTCCACTTAGGGGGGACGACGCAGATCGTCACCCAGCCGGAATTCGTGGATCATGAGAAACTCTCCCGGCTGCTCGAGTTCCTCGACCAGAAACAGGTGTTGGTTCAGTGGCTCCAGTCGCGGGAACACCCGGACGGGGTGATGGTCACGATCGGACACGAACATCCACGGGATGAGATCCACGCGTGCAGTGCGGTGACGTCCTCATATCGCATCGGCGGGGTCGTCGGGATCATCGGGGTGATCGGGCCGACTCGGATGCCGTATGCCCGGCTGATGTCCATCGTCGGGTATACGTCGCAGCTCTTGAGCACGATGTTTGTATGAGAAAGAAGCCCGGTTCATCCTTACGTTCATGATGTTTTCGCACGAGCGGGACGCGATCCTCACGCCCGCTTCGTCGTTTCTGATGAATTTTGACGACCAAAATCGGTAAAAACCTGTAGGGGCGAATCTTGTATTCGCCCCGATGCGGGCGATCACAAGGATCGCCCCTACGGATGACCTGTTTTGATCATCAAATCTCATCAGAAACGACGAAGCGGGCGTGAGGATCGCGTCCCGCTCGTGCGAAAACATCATGAACGTAA
>JACQVL010000256.1 GCA_016209865.1 Candidatus Latescibacterota bacterium
GTATGGGCAAGGTGATCGGGATAGACCTGGGGACGACGAACTCGTGCGTGGCGGTGGTGGAAGGGGGGGAGCCGGTGGTGATCCCGAACGCGGAGGGGAGCCGGACGACGCCGTCGGTGGTGGGGTTCACCAACGAGGGGGAACGGCTGGTGGGGGCACTGGCCAAACGCCAGGCGATCACCCACCCGCAGAGCACGGTGTACTCGATCAAGCGCTTCATGGGGCGGCGCGCTGAGGAGGTCAGCCGGGAGCGGGCGCTCGTCCCCTACCCGGTCGGGCCGGACGCCAGCGGGCAGGCGGTGGTGACGGTGGGGGGCCGGGTGTACAGTCCGCCGGAGGTGTCGGCGATGATCCTGCAGAAGATGAAGCAGAGCGCGGAGGCGTACTTAGGGGAGGCGGTGACGGAGGCGGTGATCACGGTGCCGGCCTATTTTAACGACAGTCAGCGCCAGGCGACCAAGGACGCCGGGCGGATCGCGGGGCTGGAAGTCAAGCGGATCATCAACGAGCCGACGGCGGCGGCGTTAGCCTATGGGCTGGACAAGCAGACGAACGAGACGGTGGCGGTGTTCGACTTAGGGGGGGGCACGTTCGACATCTCGATCCTGGAGCTTGGGGACGGGGTGTTCGAGGTGCGGGCGACGAACGGGGACACGCATTTAGGGGGGGATGATTTTGACCAGCGGGTGGTCGACTGGCTGGCCGCCGAGTTTCGGGCGGAGACGGGGCTCGACCTGCGGGCCGATCCGATGGCGGTGCAGCGGCTGCACGATGCGGCGGAGAAGGCCAAGTGTGAGTTGTCGACGACCCTGCAAACCGAGATCACATTGCCGTTCATCACGGCCGATGCCAGCGGGCCGAAGCATTTGAGCCGGACGCTGAGCCGGGCGAAGTTAGAGCAGTTGGTGGAGGAGTTGATTGCCCGCACCGTCGGGCCGTGTCGGCAGGCGCTCAGTGATGCGAAGGTCGAGGCAGCGGCGCTCGATGAGGTGATCTTGGTGGGGGGGGCGACGCGGATGCCGGCGGTGCAGGCGGTGGTGAAGGAGCTCTTTGGGCGGGAGCCGCATCGGGGGGTGAACCCGGATGAGGTGGTGGCGGTGGGGGCGGCGATCCAGGGGGCGGTGTTGAGTGGGGCGGTGCAGGATGTGGTGTTGTTGGATGTGACGCCGTTGTCCTTGGGGATTGAGACGTTAGGGGGGGTGTTCACGAAGCTGATCGATCGGAACACGACGATTCCCACCCGCAAGAGTCAGGTGTTCTCGACGGCGGCGGACAATCAGACGGCGGTCAACATCCATGTCCTGCAGGGGGAGCGGCCGCTGGCGCTGGAGAACCGGACGTTAGGGCGGTTCGACCTGGTCGGGCTGCCGCCGGCGCCGCGGGGGGTGCCGCAGATCGAGGTGGGGTTCGACATCGATGCGAACGGGATCGTGCACGTGGCGGCGAAGGACCTGGCGACCGGGCAGGAGCAGAAGATCCGGCTGCAGGCCTCCAGCGGGCTGTCGGAGGCCGACATCCAGAAGATGGTCAAGGATGCCGAAACCCATGCGGAAGAAGACCGGCTGAAGAAGGAAGAGATCGAAACGAAGAACCACGCCGACCAACTGATCTACACGACCGAGCGCTCGTTGCGGGAGTTTGGGGACCGGGTCTCGGCGGATGACCGCACCCGTGTCCAGGCAGCGATCGAGACGCTGAAGAGTGTGATGGCCGGACGGGATGTGGCGGCGATCAGAACAGCGTCGGAAGCGCTGCTCCAGGCGTCCCACAAACTGGCCGAGGTGATGTACCAGCAGGCGGCGGCGCAGCAGGCGGGGACGGCGGAAGCGGGGTCCTCTGCCTCATCCGGCCAGGAACAGGCGGGGACCACGCAGGGGAAGGGAGAAGGGGCAGTGGACGCGGACTATGAGGTCGTGAATTAAAGCGGTGATCGGTGGTCAGTAGTCGGTGGTCGGTTCACGTCAATTGGGAAGGATGAAGACCGCGTCTTATGGCCAAACGTGACTACTACGAGGTGCTCGGGCTCGATCGCAACGCCTCTCCGGAGGAGATCAAGAAGGCGTACCGCCAGATGGCGCTCAAATACCATCCGGACCGGAACCCTGATGATAAAGACGCGGAGGACAAATTCAAGGAGGCGGCGGAAGCGTATGAAGTGCTGAGTGACGCTGACAAGCGGGTCCGGTACGACCGGTATGGCCATCAGGGGGTCACGAGTGATTTTGGCGCGGGCGGGTTCCAGTGGACGCACTTCTCCCACATGGGCGATTTCGACGATATCCTGGGCAGTTTCTTCGGCCGGTCGGGCACGATCTTCGGCGACCTGTTCGGGACGGCCCGGACGGGACGGCGTGCCGGGCCTCAGCGGGGCTCCGACCTGCAAGTGAAAGTTCAGTTGACCCTCGAAGAGATCGCGAAGGGGCTTCAGAGGACGATCTCGTTGAAACGGCTCGAGGGCTGCGAGACCTGCCACGGGAGCGGGGCCAAGCCGGGGAGCGGACAGAAGACCTGCCCGGTCTGCCGGGGGACGGGGGAAGTGCGACAGGTGTCTCAGTCGTTCTTCGGGTCGGTCATCAACGTCGCCGTCTGCGCGCAGTGCCGTGGCGAGGGGAAGGTCATCGAGCAACCGTGTCCCACGTGCCGGGGAGAAGGGCGCGTTCAGAAGTCGGTCACCCTGAACGTCCGGATCCCGGCCGGAGTGTCGTCGGGGAACTACATCCCGCTCCGGGAGCAAGGCAACGTGGGGCCGCGTGGCGGCCCGCCCGGCGATGTGATCGTGTTGATCGAGGAGGAAGAGCATCCGCATTTCGACCGTCACGGGAACGATATCGTCTATGAACTCCCCATCAGCTTCAGTCAGGCGGCGCTGGGGGATGCCATGGAAGTGCCGACGCTCACCGGGAAGGTGAAGCTCCACATCCCGCCGGGCACGCAACCCGGCAAGGTGTTTCGGATGCGGGGAAAAGGCATCCCGCACCTGAACGGGTACGGGAACGGCGACCAGCTTGTCAAAGTGATCGTCTGGACGCCGACGAACCTCGGCGAGCGGGAGAAGAAGCTGTTTCGAGAACTGGCGACCTTGGAAGGCGGCAAGGCCCCGGCAGCGGATAAGAGCTTCTTTGAACGGCTGAAGGAGGCATTGGGGTGATTCGATTTTGGATTTTAGATTTTGGATTCATCAAGGAATGGATACCCGCAGTGTTCGATGATTCGTCTTTAGTATTTGATGATTCGTCTTTCAATCCAAAATCCAAAATCTAAAATCCAAAATATGTCTGACTGGGTTGAGATTCAAGTCGCGGTGACCTCCGGCACGGAAGAGGCGGTGTCGAACCTGCTATGCGAGCTGGGGAGTAATGGAGTCGTCCTCGTCGATGGTGAACATGGTACGGGATCATCGGTCGCTGGCTATATCCCGGCTGGAGAACGCATCCATGACAAGGTGCGGCGTATCCGGGAGTTGTGGGATGGGTTATGCGGACTCGGCCTGGCGGACGGCGACTGCCAGATCGCCATCCGGCATCTTCCGGCGAGCGATTGGGCGACCGAATGGCAGGGCCGGTTTGTCCCCATTCAGGTGTCCGACCGGCTGATCGTGAAGCCCCCATGGGCGACGGTGTCCGGCCGTGCGGATCAGGTTGTCATCGACATCCTGCCGGGGATGGCGTTCGGGACGGGTGAGCACGAGACGACGCAGTTGTGTCTGCGGGCGCTCGATCGGACGATCCGGCCCGGCGATCGGGTGCTGGACGTCGGCACGGGGTCGGGGGTGCTGGCGATCGCGGCGGCCAGGCTGGGCGCGGGAGAGGTCACCGCGGTCGACACCGATGACGTGGCGGTGGAGAACGCCCGGTCGAATATCGTCCGCAACCGGATGAGCGACCGTGTCCACGTGGCTTGCGGGAGCCTCGACCATCCGAGTGTGAGAGGGTCGTACCGGGTGATCCTCTCGAACCTCGACACGCGCACGATTCTCCGGCTCTCAGCGGCCTGGCCCTCCCGGCTCGACCCGGACGGGACGCTCATCCTGTCGGGGGTGTTGAGCACAGAGGGGGAGGAAGTCGTCCAGAGCCTCCGGGCGCAGGGTCTCGACGTCATCCAGCAGGCGACGATGGGGGAATGGTGGAGCGGGGCGATGAGAAAGAGTGAAGAGTTAAAAGTGAAGAGTGAAGAGTGAAAACCTATAATCATCACTTCATAATCCGTTGCTCTTTAACTCTTCACTCTTCATTCTTCACTGATTTATGAACGGGTATTGTTACGTGCCCCCCGAGGCCATCGTCGACGATCGGGCGGTCCTGACGGATGGGGAGGAGTACCGGCATCTGGTCCGGGTGCTCCGGAAACGGCCCGGCGACCGAGTGACGTTCGTGGACGGCACGGGATGGGTCTACGACGGCGAGATCGAACAGGTCGGCCCGGCCGCGGTAGGGTTACGGGTGACGCGCCGGCGTGATGAGACGGAGCCGGACGTGCGGGTGACGCTCGCTCCGGCGCTGCTCAAGGGCAACCGGCTGGATTTCGTCATCGAGAAAGCGACGGAGATCGGGGTCGACGGGATCGTCCCGATGCGCACAGCCCGGACGATCGTCGAGCAGGACGCGGCGTCCGGCGAAGCCCGTCGCGCCCGGTGGCAGCGGCTCGCCCTGAGCGCGATGAAACAGTCGTTGCGGTCCTGGCTGCCCCCTGTTGCTCCGGTGGCCGAGTTCTCGGAGGTGATCGCCCGCGCGAGCGCGTACGACCTGGCGGTGATCGCCTGGGAAGGGGAGACGCTCGATGGCATCCCGGCCGCGCTGGCCGACCGGCCGCGTCCCCGGCGGGTGCTCGTCCTCGTCGGCCCGGAAGGGGGGTTTGACCGGACGGAGGTCGACGCGGCCCGTCACGCGCAGGTGTCTCCGGTGTCCTTAGGGGCGCGGCGTTTGAGGGCGGACACCGCCAGCCTCGTCGCGTTGACCGTCCTGATGACCGCGCTGGAGGCTTGACGTGGCTGATTGCATTTTCTGTAAGATCATCGACGGGGAGATCTCGGCGTCCATCGTGTATTCCGACGACCGGGTCGTCGCGTTCAACGACGTCAACCCGCAGGCGCCGGTGCATGTGATCATCGTCCCGCGCCAGCATATCCCGACGGTGGCCGACCTGGGGCCGGAGACGTCAGGTCTGATGGACAGCCTGACGCAGACGGCCAATCGGATCGCTCAGGAGCGCGGGATCGCGTCACGTGGTTACCGGCTGGTCGTCAACTGCAACGCCGAAGCGGGACAATCAGTCTACCATCTGCATCTCCATCTCTTGGGCGGCCGCCCGATGACCTGGCCGCCGGGATAAAAGGGCAAGGATGAAGGGGTAAGGACGAAGGACGAAAAGAGCAAGGACAAAGGGGGCAGGATGAAACGGCTCTCTTCTGTCATTCCCGCGCAAGCGGGAATCCATTTCGTCCTTCATACTTCGTCCTTGAATTTATACGAGAGGGGGTGGGAGTAAACATGCCAGGCATTCGAGTGAAGGAAGGAGAGCCGTTTGAGAAGGCGCTCCGTCGGTTCACCAAGACCTGCGAGAAGGCAGGGATCATGTCAGAAATCCGGAAACACCAGCATTTTGAGAAGCCGAGTGCGCGGCGCAAGCGCAAATTGAACGCCGCGAAACGGAAAAACCAGAAACGGATGCAGCAGTTTCAGAGTTAGTGAAGAGTGAAGAATGAAGAGTGACGAGTAAAAAACATCGTGCTGTTGAATACGGTAATCGGTTTGCACTCATCACTCATCACTCTTCACTGCTCCTCAGGAGCCAGATGTGTCGCTCAAAGACCGGCTGATGGCTGACGGGAACGCGGCCTTAAAAAGCGGGGATCGAGTCCGGCTCACCGTCATCCGGATGGTCCGGGCTCAGATGAAGAACGCGGAGATCGCGAAGGGCCGGGACCTGACGGAGCCGGAGATGGTCGATGTCCTGGTGTCGGCCGCAAAAGCCCGTCGTGAGGCGCTCGCGTACTTCACCCAGGGACAGCGCGACGACCTGGTTCACGAGGAAGAACAGGCACTGCGGGTCATCGAGGACTACCTGCCGCAGCCGTTGTCTGAAGCGGAACTCCGGACGCTGATCGACGCCACGATCCACGAGGTCGGGGCGGCCGGACCGAAAGATATGGGGCGCGTGATGAGCGTGCTGATGCCGCAAGTCAAAGGCCGGGCTGAGGGGAAGCTGGTCAATGAGCTGGTCATGAGGACGTTGAAGGAGTCGTAGGGACGCGGCATGCCGCGCCCCTACACGACGGCGGCGTGATGAACTGGGTCGATGTCGGCATTATCGCGCTGATCCTCTATCAGGCGGCCATCGGGTTCCGGGCCGGAGTCCTGAGAGGGGTGCTCGACCTCGGCGGGCTGCTGACGGCGGTGGTCATCGCCACGACGCAGGTCCGGTGGGGGGGAGAGATCATCCAGGACCTCATCTCCGCGTCCCCTCCGGTCGCACGCTGGCTGAGTTTTCTGCTCGGTCTCGGACTCTTGACGCTCATCTTCCGGGGAATGATCAGCCTGCTGAGCCGGCTGATCCGGCAGCCGCGCCGGACGTGGTCAGACCGGATCGGCGGCACCGTTCTCGGCAGTCTGCGGGGGGGAATGACCGCGAGTCTCCTGCTGGTGCTGTTTACCCTGATGCCTCTCCCGGCCGGCCTCGCCACCCAGATCGATCAGTCGCCCTTAGCGCCGTCGACGCTCGACATCGTGCCATCGTTGTATGATTTTCTCGCCGCTCATGTCCTGCCTCGGGCACGGCCGTTTTACGAACAGCTCGATATGCATCGTCCTGCTTCTTCGACGACGACCGTCGATCCGATTGACCTGACCGCCCAACGCCGTTCATTCGCACGCGTATCAGCACATTTCGTCCTTCGTCCTTTGCCCTTCGTCCTTAGAGATTTTTAGATGGACCGCCCGAGTCCGTCTCCTCACATCGATCCCCATACCCTCCGGGTGCTGGAATTCCCGGTCATCTGCCAGATGCTGGCGGACCGGGCGACGTCTGCCCTCGGCCGCGAGCGGGCGCTCGCCCTGACGCCAGGGACTGACCTGGCGGGGATCGATGAACGGCTCCGCACTGTATCGGAATTCCGCACCATCCTGCAGGCCAACGACACCGTCCCCATCCGGGGGATCAAAGACATCCGGCCCGCCCTCGCGCAGGCCCGCATCGAGGGGACGGCGCTCGACCCCGCCACTCTCTTAGACGTCGCCTCGACGCTCCAGACGAGCCGGCTGCTCCGGGCGTTCGGGTCTCAGCTCCACGAGAAGCTCCCCTCGCCTCGCGTCGAGCGGCTCCTGGCCGGGTTAGGGACGTTCCCCGGCATCGAGGAGGCGGTGTCACAGGCGATCGACCCGTCCGGCGTCGTCAAAGACCAGGCGAGCAGTACGCTGCGCCGCATCCGGCGGGAACAGCAGACCATCCGGGAGCGCACCCGCGAGCATCTGACCGGCCTCGTCCAGTCGGATACCGGCCGCCAGGCGCTCCAGGAGCCGGTGGTCACCGTCCGCGAGGGCCGGTACGTCGTCCCGGTCCGGATCGAACACCGGAACCGCATCCGCGGGGTGGTGCACGACCAGTCGGCGAGTGGGGCGACGCTGTTCGTCGAGCCGTTCGCCGTCGTCGAGCTGAACAACCGGCTCCGGGAACTGGAGATCGAAGAGCGGCGGGAAATCGACCGGATTCTCTCGGCGATCACCACGCTCATCCGTCAGGAGATCGAACAGATCGTGGAGACGGTCATGGGGCTCCAGCAGGTCGATTTTTTCTACGCCGCTGGCCGGTTCTCCCTCGACCTCCGGGCGGGCCGGCCCCGGCTGAATCAAGACGGCCAGATCGACCTCCGGAACGCCCGCCATCCGCTACTCGAATGTTCCCTCGACCCGGCCCAGCCGCTACGGAAGGCCGTCCCGCTCACCCTCCGGGTCGGCGGGTCCGCTTCGACGCTCGTCATCACCGGGCCGAACATGGGGGGGAAGACGGTGGCGCTGAAGACGGTCGGACTGCTCACGCTGATGGCCCAGTCCGGCCTCCACGTGCCCGCCGATGAGCCGGCGGACCTGGCGGTGTTCACGCAGGTCTTCGCCGACATCGGGGATGAACAGTCGATCCAGCAGAACCTCAGCACGTTTTCCTCTCACTTGCAGCAGGTCATCACCATCCTGAATCAGGCGGACGCCCGCACCCTCGTCCTGTTAGACGAGCTGGGCGCGGGGACGGACCCGACCGCCGGGGCGGCCTTAGGGATGGCCGTGCTGGAGTCGCTCACCGGCCGGCGGGCGGTGACGATCGCCACGACGCACTACGGCGCGCTCAAGGAGTTCGCCGCCCGGACGCCCGGCGTCGAGAACGGGTCGATGGAGTTCGACGTGACCACGTTAAGCCCGACGTACCGGTTCCGGCAGGGGATTCCGGGCGGAAGCTATGCGGTGGAGATCGGCCGGCGGCTCGGCCTTCCCGATGTGATCCTCGACCGGACGATCGCCGTCATCGGGAGCGACGAGCGCCGGCTCGAAGAGCTGATCGTGGCGCTCGACCGGGAGCGCCGTCTCCACGAAGAGGCGCGGGAGCAGGCGGAACGGCTGCGCGAGGAACTCGACCGCCTGACGAAAGACTACCGGGACAAACTCGATACGCTGACACGCACCGAGCGAGACTTCCTCCGCAAAGCGCAGGAGCGGGCGGACCGGGTGTTGCGGGACGCAAACACGCTGGTCGAGCGGACGGTGGCGGACATCCGGGCGCAGCAGGCGTCGCGGGAAGCGATCAAGCAGGCCAAGACGGCCCTGCACGAGCAGCGCGCCCAGGTGCGCCAGCAGCTCGACGAGACGCGTCCCGCCCCTGCACCGGAGCCGGCCCGGTCGCTCCAGGTCGGGGACGAAGTCTGGGTGGAGAGCCTGCGGGCGAACGGGGTGATCGTCGAGGCGTCCGACGGCCGGCTCCGGGTGCGGGTGGGCAAGGTGGAGATCACCGTCCGCCGTGAGGACGTGCGTGCGCCGGCTCTGTCCGAGGCAGAGGAGCCGGTTCCGGAGCGGCGGGCCGGCGGGGTGCGGGTGCACACCCCGACGCGCGTCAACCCGGAGCTCGACCTGCGCGGATACACGGCCGACGAGGCGATCGAGGCGGTCGACCGCTACCTCTACGATGCCTCGATGGCGGGGCTGTCGAGTGTGTGGATCATCCATGGGAAAGGGTCGGGCGTGCTGCGGCAGGAGATCGGGAAATTCCTGAAGGCGCATGACCTGGTTAAGAGCTACCGGTTGGCGGAGTGGAATGAGGGGGGGAGCGGGGTGACGGTGGTGGAGCTGGGGTGAAGAATTTTGGATTTTGGATTTTAGATTTTGGATTGAAGAACCACTGAGGGGGAGCCACTGATCGCGGTTACTCGCCGTTAATCCAAAATCCAAAATCTAAAATCCAAAATCGAAGAGGATTATCCCATGGTCGGTACCACGCTCTTGCATTACCACATCCTCCGCAAGCTCGGTGAAGGCGGCATGGGGGAAGTCTACTTAGCCGACGACACCCGCCTCAAACGCCCGGTGGCGCTGAAACTCCTGCCCGAAGCCGTCCGCCACGACCCGGAGCGCCTGCGCCGGTTCCGCATCGAGGCCGAAGCCGCCGCCCGGCTGAACCATCCCAACATCGCCCAGATTTATTCGATCGAGGAGACGGACATCACGGATGGAGAGACGCGACA